>JAABSF010000282.1 GCA_011390535.1 Deltaproteobacteria bacterium
GATCTGAGATTACTTTAACGGTTTTTTCCAAGGACAGAGATCCCTGAGACCCAACCCATCCGGCGAGAGTAGTCTCGATGGGATCATCCAACACCGCAAAAACCCTGCCGTCGTCTATGGTGCCCTTGTCTGAAACCTTCACTACGTGATCACTGCTCATCTGCGTGAGCCGGCCCAATTCACGAAGCACCTGATTTTTGTAGACTTCTGATGGTAGCACGTGAGGAGATACCAACAGGAGCGATAATTTTTTCCCCGAACTCTCATCCACCGACACATAAATGTCACCCACAGGCCGCCGCTCTTTCATCTCTCCAAGAGCATACCTCCCTGCGACTTTGTATGTGCCACCGGATCCACTCGCGCCGGCAGACTGTTGCGGTGGAGCATCCAGCGTGCTTCCATCTACAGGGCAAAATTGTGTCTCGTCGGAATACTGAGTCCCACATTTGGGGCAGATCTTCATGTGTATCGACCTCCGTTTAATTTTACGGTATGGTAACGACCATTTGGAAATTGGGCAAGAGTATACATTAACGTGAATAAAGTGACAAATCCTCCCTAATGACCAATAAACTCAGCAACAAAAACAGACATGCTTTATTTCAGTGTGTGGCTGTCGGATTTATTTTGGTTGCAGCGGCCGTGGCTTGGCTACATGCCCGCAGGTTTTCTTTTGTTTGCGATGACGCATACATCTCGTTCCGCTACGCACAGAACCTGGCACGCCATGGAGTGCTGGAGTGGAATGTAGGTGAACGAGTCGAAGGCATCACTAATTTTTTGTGGACGGTCTTTTTGGCCGCTGCCATAAAAATCGGCGTCTCCCCTGAATCAGCCTCATTGTTCATGGGACGTTTGATGGGATCGGCAGGTGTTTTTCTCCTTTTTATCATACAACTCCTTACTTACCGTAACAAACGTAATGGCAACCCGGTATTCGACAAAAACAGACACTCAAAAAGCAAATCAAAAGGCAAATCAAAAATAGACTCCCAAAACAACTCGGAAGCCTATTCAGAAGGCCATTCGAAAGACAGATTTAAAGATCTTTCGAAAGTCATTCCAAAAAAACATCCAAGAAAACATTTCCGTGAGATCTTGCATCCCGCTCTTTTCTTAGGACCTTTCATTGTGGCATGTACCGCTGCATATGCCTGTTGGAGCTCAGGTGGCCTGGAGACCACAATGTTTACAGGTCTCTCGCTAGCCGGTTTCACTCTATATCTATGGGAAGAGAGTCACTCAAAAAAAATCAGACTTTCGGGGGTGATAATGGCTCTGGCGGCGATGACACGGCCGGAAGGTGTTTTACTTTTTGCGTGTATGGGTGGTCACAGATTTGTTTTCAGCCTCCTGGAGCTCTGGAAACGCAGCAGAGGTTCGAGCACAAAGGGCAATCAATCAGAAAGACCATTAGGAGTTTTTCTGGAAATTCTTAAAAGAGAGAGCATTTGGGCTACAGGTTTCCTGGTTGTATACGGAGGCTATTTTCTCTGGCGCTACAATTACTTTGGCTACCTGTTTCCTAACACCTATTATGTCAAATCATCTTCGCCCAATCCAGAGGAGACCTGGAATTTGGGCGTGGCATATCTTGAATCATTCGTTAGAGATTATGGATTAAAGTATTTGTCGTGGATCCCGTTATTGGGATTCGGACTTTCGGTCCGAAACGCGATCCGTCGCGGAGGATCATACCTTCCATTGTTCACCTGGACCTACTTTTTGGCGGCGACCATCGCCCTGGGCATATTGACCGTAAAGGTAGGTGGGGATTTCATGGCCATGCACCGATTCTGGGTTCCCGTGATCCCTTTCCTTGCCTTTATGATCGCCGACACCATACGACAAATAGGGGATCTTATCGAAGAAACGTTTTCAAAAATCCAACGTTTCCGAAGTCTCCAACGTTTCCGAAGTCTCCAACGTTTCCGAAGTCTCAAAAATTTCCCACGATTTCAGAGGCTGGGATCTATTTCAGCGTGGAGTTTCTGCGGTCTTGCCGGGATGATCATCATCTTCGGGCTAAGCCGCAGATCGTATCGGCTGGGTGAAAAAAGCCTGAACACGCTCACCGTCACAAAGACCGGCTACCACGGCAGCTATGATGGAAAAGAGAGCGTCGCCTTCATGGATCGCTTCGCAAGAGACAGAGTTTTAATAGGCCGGTGGCTGAAAAAACGAGTGCCCAAAGGCTCATGGATGGCAGTGGGGGGAGCCGGGGCCATAGTCTATGCTTCCGAGTTAAACGCCATAGATTCGTTTGGTTTAGCAGATCTTTATGTCGCCCACGAGGTAAAACCCAGGAACTCCAGGCCCGGGCATCAAAAACTCGCCCCAATGGATTACATCCTCTCTCGGGAACCTGACATTATATGCACTCCACACGTGACAAGGATGATGGACTGGGAATTCCGCCCCCCAAAGAGAGTCAGAAGACGCTGGGAACGACATGGTTATCAGTATTTCTGCGCTACCCCTTCCGGGCTCAAACCATCACATTATTGCTGTCTCATGAGAGCGGACAAAAACCTCGGGCTTACCCCGGTATCTGCATACCAATACTGACCGGGCAGCCGAATCCCTCGATCCTGCGACCTTATTTGTGAGTCAGCCCTAAAAACAAACCAAGGAAAAAAAGCATAAAGATCAGCAGCCCTTTACCATGACGGTTGTCATGGGGGGGGGAAAGCATAACTCTACAAGAGCATCCACCTGAAGATGCACCCGACCCATCTCCACCGTCGACTTCAGCCAAAGCATCCGTGGCCCCTGAATCAAAATCATCACCATTACCACCATCGGACAGCGCTCCATCCGATACACCCCCGTCCGGATTCGGCTCAGGATCTTCATAGCAAACAACAACACTATCGGGGTCACGATCCGGCGCCGGCACCTCAAGATAGGATGCATAGGGTTCTTCATGGTGGATATTCACATTTACGGGGGTCGGATTCCCTGCTTCTCCGTAATTAGAGCCGTCATTGGAGCCGACCTTGAAACGCGGCCAATTCGACGAGGTAATGGAGACACGCAGCCGATGTCCTGCATTCAGGATAATGGATGTAGACCACAGGTCCACCACCGCTCTTAAAACCTCATCAGACGTAAGCATTGAAGGCTCCTGTACCCCACCACGGGTGGCGAGCCGATAAGCCCCGTCCAAAATCAACATGGAGCGGCCATCGGGATAAACATCACTCATGCGAACCATAATATCAGCGTCGGGAGTATCTACAGAAACCCAGATATTTGCACGCACTCTCCCCGTCATTTCAAACGACTCGGTAAAAACAGGAGTTGTATAAACCAATGTGTCGCTCCTCTCCTCCACACTGGTCTGATCCCTCGGCCCTGCCGGGATAGTCAAATTCGCCCCTCCATGAGTAGGGCTCGGATCCGCCGGGTCATAGATGTAAGAAGTTGTACCTCCCTGGGCCGGTGGACACTCCTCGTCCATGGAAAAACCCGGTTGCAGATAAAACCGAACCCCCGCGGCTTCAGGCGGCCACGAAGAGGCGGTGCGCCAATAGTTCCCCGGTGCCGAGGAATCATCAACATCCCCCATAACGTAATAATGAACCGTCGGGACCTGATCAACCGCCGCCTGATCAGGTTGAATCCCAAGATAATGCAAAAACCATAGGGCAAACAGGTTCAAATTGCCGGATGGGATATCTTCAGCGTTTGCAGGGTACGTCAACTCACCCGCAGTACGGGAAAAGAGACTGTGGGTCCATGGCCCCATTATAAGCTTCTGTCTCCCTGCGGCTCCAACACCACCTTGCTCCTGATATCCCACAAAAGCGTCTATGGTCCCCTGGGCAAAAATATCATACCAACCACCGACATGAACCGCCGGCACCGTCACATCTGAAAAACGGTCCGATGTCTGAACAGAAGCCCAATAGTCATCACAGAAAGGGTTTTCAGCGATCTCGTCTAAAAAAAACAAGCTCCCTTGACCTTCGAGCCACCCTTGGACCAAAGATTCCCTGAAAACTCCACCCTGGAAAGCTGCATGGTCACAAAAATCAGGGGTCGCCACCATGACCCACATGGAGGTCAACCCCGGCGGATCAGCCGGCGCCATGACATACTGAACCAACCCCAAAGCCGAAGCCCCCCAGGTACCCACGTTTCCATCGGCCCAAGCCTGATCATTTATCCAGACAATCGTGTCATAACCATCTTTCAGATCACCATCCCCGTCGCAACGAAAGACACAATCCACACCCTCGGAAGCGTAGCGCCCCCGAGTATCTTGGGCTACCACAGCCACACCCGCGCTCGTAAGCCCCTCAGCGAAATCCTGTAAATTGCTTTTGTTATATGTTGTCCTGATCAATAACACCGGCCAGGGAGCATCGCTCCCCTGTGGGTGGTAAACATCAGTAGCCAAACTAACTCCATCCCGCATCTCCACCATAGCGCTGAGCGCCGGCTGAGCCCCGGCAATCCCGCCTGGTGTTATCAACCCCGCGGCAACAATCAAAACCGGAATACAACGCACAAAAAACCTCAACCACGAAGGCGCAGCAGAACCCGATGCAAGCTCAAAGCTCCCATAACAGCGACTTTTTTTCATTACTACTTTGCTTTTCATATTTACCTTTACTTCAAAATTGAATGACAGCCCG
>JAABSF010000283.1 GCA_011390535.1 Deltaproteobacteria bacterium
GAGACACCCCGGCGGAGACGAGCTTTCTGAGCAGTTTTTCATCTCTTAGCCGCCTCCCGTTTGTACAGAGGGTGATGCGGCTGAACCCTAGCGCACTCGCCTCTTGGACGAGTTCCTCTATGCGGGGATACATGGTCGGTTCTCCGCCTAAGAAACCCAGCGCATCGTAGCCCTCATGCGCTGCTTGCCGTAGCTCTGATAAAACCCGGTCGTATGGAAGAAACCTTCGCTCTGAAGGAGAGGCCCCGCCGTTGGCACAAAAAACACACCTGTTGTCGCACGTCTTGCCCAGATTGATCTCAATCTGTCTTCCGTGGCCCATTACAAAAACTCCGTCGATTCAAATCTTTAATCTGCTCCTGATTCATTACCGCCCAGAGCTGACTCAAGAATGAGTCAGCCCTAAGATCGCACTTTATAACAACAACCTATGGGCTCTGGGGAAGCAGGATCGCCGCTGAGCGCGGAGCCACCGTCACAGTTACCGAACCGTTGTTTATTTGAACAAGAGGATCCGTAGGCCGCATATAATCCATAAAGGCGGATTCCGGTTGTGGGAGATTGCCGGGCAAGTCTATCTGCCTTGTGATCTCTACTCCGGTGTGATTCAATACCACAAGCGCGATATCCTGAGCAGTATGGCGAGCAAAACACAAAAACCCCTCCTCGCTTGCGAGGCTGGTGTACTCTCCCCTGCGAAGAGCCTTTGATTCTTGACGCGCCCTCCCCACCCTCGCAACCCATTCAAAATGATCGGTCTCTCTAGCGCTCCTTTCGTTCTCCGGCCTCCACATATGACGATTGTCGGGATCAGAGCCGCCGAATTCAGCGTACTCATCTCCATAATAAAGGAGCGGTGCACCCGGAAGGGTAAGAACCCAAGCAAACGCGGTCTTTGAGCGATTATAAGGTTCATCTGTTGAAGGAGCGGAAGGGAGGCCCTCATCAGGCCACTTGTTGTAAACCAACCCCGCAGCGTCGGGATCGGCAAGTGAAACGAAACGTTGCGAATCATGACTGCTTATAAAGGGAGTCATAACCGCACCCTCAGGGTAATGATCAAGGCTCGCCTGAGTCCAGTAATCGGCATGGATCAAACCATAGTGGTCATATGCCCAAACATTGTATGAGACAGCGTGATACAAGACAAAGTCAAACTGGCCGTCCAGTCCGTAAGGCCCTATGTAACGGCCTATGGCGTGGTACTCCGACAAGTTGTCGTTTATGTTGTCCCCGGCCCACCCCATGGCTGTCTCGCCCAAAAGAAAATATTTTGCATTACCCTGCTCGAACTCCTCTCGGATGCGGGTGGATAAATTAAAAATCGCCGCGTCTTCCACGTGCTTTACAGCGTCCACCCTCAGACCGTCCAGATCAAAGGTGTCCACCCACCAGACAGCATCCTCTATTATGGTCTCGCCTGCCTCATGCACCTCCCAGTTTATGTCCGGCAGATACGGACGAAACAGACACTCCAACCTCTTCTCAGTCCAGTCACAGCCGGGTTCTCCGCAAATACAACCTGTGCGAAAATACTCCGGGTTTGACAAATAATACTCGTGATCCTCATGCACATGGTTGATTACAAAATCCATAAGAATTCGGATCCCCTGCTCGTGAGCCGCCGCCACCATGTCACGTAGATCATCTTCAGTACCGAACCGCGGATCCAGCTCTCTCGCTCGTGTCGGCCAATACCCGTGATAGCCGGTGACCCCCCTACCGTGGTCACCATAGGACCCTTGCGGATTGCGTACCCAAGGAGAGAGCCATAGCGCCTTGACGCCAAGTGTTTCAAAATGACCTTCCTGGATGGCATCCGTCACCCCGGCGAGGTCTCCGCCGTGCCAATCCGCCGAGGGTTCGGCGCCAACTGTGGGTCCGGGATTGTTCCCAGGGTCTCCGTCACGAAAACGGTCCAACATGATCATATAAATACTGGAGTCACGCCAATCAAAATCCTCCGCTTCCACCCAAAACGGAACCCTCACCGCCTCAGCTTCCGTGCCGTCAGTATCACGAGCCTCGAACTTCAATGTGTATTTACCCTGTGAGAGCCCATCGATGCTCAAATGGATGTTATGATCCTCATAGGAAAAATCCGGTTGTGTTTCGGTGAAATCCCCGCTCTGCAGCCTCACCGTTATTGCTCCGGGGTCAACATCAGGCCCTCCTGCAGCGCGGTGAAAACTCACTACCGTTGTGACCAGCCCATCTACCCCGTTTACCGAAAAACTCTCCAACTTCAAAAGCGGCACATTGCAATCCGGAACACGCATCCCGGAGTTTTCCGTACCGTCATAATACTTTCGATATGCATTCCCTGGATCCAAAATCCAGTTCCCGTCCACAATGAGCTTGTAGGCCCAGATCCCCGGCGCCAACGTTTTTGATATCGAATATCCACCCTCTCCGTCGGGTTGCATGGCCTCGGGATTATCCCAATCCCACTCACCCGCCAGCTCCACCGTCCCTACGCTCTCCTCTGGAGTAAAATGAAACACAGTCTCACACGAGCGCTCAGGAGGAAGATCAGCGCCACCGTCCAGTTCACCGTCGGTAGGCTCACTTCCATCATAAATGTCTCCGTCTTCCACGCCGGAGTCAAAAAGTGCGTCACCATTCTCGCCACCTTTGGACCCGCAGGCGACAAACCCACAGACGGAAGCTGAAGATAACACCAAACAAAAGACTAAAAGAACTCTATTACGCATTCATCTACCTCCATGAACCAACTATCCATGAACCAGCTATCCATCAACAGCGTCCAAAAGTTTATACTAAGAGCAACACGAACATCTACAATTTTAAAACTCTTTCTATTACAATAAACCATTACCTCATTCCAAGCACCCTATAAATATTATTTTCCATCAAACCCTTTCTGTATAAAACCCATGCGTTGCTTCGTTCCGGACCGGAGCCTAAACGCCCCAGAACGGCAACCCTATTTTGAACAGCATCCTTATTGTTTTTCCCTGAATTTTAGGGCACAAATGCAGTATAAAAGCACTGGTTCCCAAGCGCTCCGTCCCACAATATCGGGACAGAGCTGATGTGCAGTAGATATGGATAATCAAATATACCTGAACATGAATATTATTTTGGGAGAGACATCAATGTTTCAGACAAACCAAGACAACTGGTTTTTTTCGGTTCCTCGTTCATCAGAGGTTTTTCTTATCTTATGTTTGTTCCTCTGGAGTGTTTCTCCAGTTTGGGCGGCGCCTGTTTCCGAGACCGAAAAGAAAATCGGTACAAAGAAAACGACTGAATCCGAAAACGGGGCGAAAGACTTCGGGAAAACAGAACAAAAATCGAAGAAAGATATTAAAACAAAGCCCGACAAAAGTGTAAGCACCGAATCGAAAAAACAGGGCCAAGATAAAGAGCCGGCTTCGGAAAAGAATGGTGAGGATCTCCGCCTCCACGTTTTGTTCCATGGCGATCTAATGGGCAGATATCACTGGCCTGGTTGTGGGAAAGCTAAAAGCAACAAAGGACACTACGGTAATCTTATCGAGGCCGTACGCGAATTGCGGGCCGATGCAAAAAAGGCGGGGGACCCTGAGCCGGTAGTGGTCAACGGCGGAAATATGATGGGTCCGGACATTATGGGGCAATTCATCTTTTCAAAAAAGCAAGACAAGTTTGGGCGAAAAATTCTGAGGCTCATAAAGAAAGCAAATTACGACGCCATGTTGGTGGGCAGGCATGATTGGTCCGCGCCTTTGGATGATTTGCAAGATTATTTAAAAAAAGCATCCTCTCTAGGCCTTAATATGCTGGCCGGTAATGTGGAGTGCAAGAAGAAATCTGATCCTCGATGTGTCCATCTCGGCTGTAAAAAGGATTCATTCGCGCTCATTCAAAGAGGTCCGGTAAAAATAGCTGTATTCGGAGTCCTTAAAGAGGATCTGGCGAAAAACTTCATTTTGGAAAACGCAAAAGGGTTGGAGATCAAAGATCCCCTTAAATACCTCCGAAAACACATTAAAAAAGTGAGAGAAAAGTCGGGGGCGGATATCGTAATATTAATGACAGATGTAGACTCCGCCGACACCGCCCCCAAAAACGTTTTAGAATTAATCAGAGATCTTGGTGAAAACGCCCCAGATCTGGTGTTGGCAAATGGGCTCTACAACCCGTCTTCAAAAAATGCCGACTTCATCTCTCATATAAATAGATGGCGCGGCAGCCCTATTGTAGCAACAAGCAGATTTGGTGAACACCTTGGCCACGTAGTCCTCTCTTTGAAAAGAACCAATAAAGGCCGGTTTGTTGTAAAAAAAGTGGAATCCAAACACATCCCCATAGAAAAGTATGCATCCCAAGAAGACGACAAGAGACTCCTTGAGAACATGATGCAGTCCCTCTGCAAACGCGTCGACATACCTCTCGGTACAGGGAGAATAAAAGCCCCTATGAGCAGAAAGGATTTCATCACGTACATGCTCCGTATCATGATGCGCAAAGGAAAAGCCGAGCTGGCGATGCTCCCTGATACACTCTTCGCCGATGCCAATTTTCCCATCCGAGGCAAATTGACCCTGGAGAAAATTTACCGGTCGATCCGCTTTACCGATCCCGTTGG
This sequence comes from Deltaproteobacteria bacterium, assembly GCA_011390535.1. Lineage (GTDB taxonomy): Bacteria > Myxococcota_A > Polyangia > HGW-17 > SLPX01 > SLPX01. The sequence goes on from JAABSF010000283.1 coordinate 4,595, forward strand.
GATCATCAAAGTAAAGGGAAGCTGGATCAAAACAACTATGGAAAAATATTTA
>JAABSF010000284.1 GCA_011390535.1 Deltaproteobacteria bacterium
TCAGGTCTTGAACCCGAAAACGGCTCGAGATCACTTTTCTGATCCGGAGCAGAGATCGAGGTGAAAGGGAAAACCAAACAGATAGCCCAAAAACCGAGAGCGACCGCCGAATGTCCTTTTTTCATATTTGCCTCTCTCATTTAGTATCTTCCCGTTTCACCAATTGTTTCCCTCCGACACAACCGTCGTAATCATTGAGATCAACCTCTCAAAGCTCATACCTCAGCCCAAGGTTAATCTCCAAAATGCTTGGAAAACCAAGAGTCAGAGGGCAAAACTCTATCCACACCCTGTCAAAGGGCTTAAACTGCAGATACCCCAGATGCGCCCTCGCGCCCAACATGGGATAGGGCGAAACATCGACGTCACTGTTTCTTTTAAAAGAAAAGTCGGCAATCACACCAAAGGAAAATGCATGGAAGAGCCGAAACCATGGTAGCTGCACCGAATAAACCCCGGCCTTAGCCCCTACGCCGAACATGGTTCCCGAGGGCTCTAACATTTTGTTCAACCCCATGGCTACAAAGAAATCCAATTCGAAGATCCCCCATTTAACCCCAAAGCTCATCTCCACAATCGGCGGTATTTTTTGATCAGGACGAAAAATCTCAGTTTCCGTAGACATCCAAAATGCCCAAAAAGAAAACCCTACACCGATCGGATACCTAATGGGTTCTTCGATTTTCAGCTTTGGAGTATGGATTTTTGGTTTTGCCGCCTGGGGGGGGTGTCTCTCCTGCCGCCCACGTGCATCAGGCAGCTCGACCTCTTTCGAATGATCCGTGGCGATTCTCGGAAAATTCAACCGACTTGATGCGGAATTTTTTGTTTCACTACCATGGCTTTCACCATGCTTTTCCGGACCGGCAAAGCTGGAGAGAGAATGAAGAAACAGAAACGCAAAAAGCGCCGAGCTCCCGAACCACCGGAATAAACTAATCGCGATTTCTTCTTTATTATGAAGTCTCACTTTATGAACCCATTCCGTTTGATCAATGCGATACGCTCTTCTCGCAGAGTCAGCAAAGATAGATATTTCCACAAAAACAATCATCTCGTCAACGCAAAGGCAAATTCACAAGCAGGTTTCTCTGTACTTTGCCCGTCCAGTAGGCCCTTATGCAATTTGTAGGCCCAGTGTGTTCATCTGCACTTTTGTTATTCTTATCCTTATCCACTCGTCGATACCCGAAGCCCTTCGGACAAAAGCCGGACTCTGTTTTTGTTTGTATCAGAGATGATGGTTTCACAAAACTATCAAAAGCATGACATATTTGTCGCAAAGATTACTTTGCAAGCAAATTGCACCAGGAAGTTATTCGAAAACTCTGTGCAAAAAAGTTATACCAGTCAGTTGAAATTATCCGAGGAAGCTAATAGGAAGGCGTGCGAGTTAAACACACAAGAGTTTCCAATAGAAGCCGGGAGAGAGAGGTGTGCAAAGTATAATCTTTCAGGCTCTGTGGTTTTTATTGTTTGGTTGAGAATGTAAGGGGAGACATATGGCGCTAACGTATGTACAATTACAAAAGTTGCGCTTGGCCTGTTTGTTGCATTTGAATGCCACAGAAGCCATAGCCGTTAGGCTTTGATAGGCGGTTGATATCCCTTGGGCAGAGAGGCATTGAAGAGGAGATCCCATGAAAAACAAGAAAAGACTGAGTGCTTTAACTATTACAGCCATACTCTCTTTTACCGGTTGCATTCTTTTATTTACCACTTCTAAGGCTCGAGCGGATGGCTGCATCTTTCCAAGTACGGCGGGTGCAAACATGGAGGTTTCCGCTACAAAGCAGAGAGCCCTTGTTTGGTTGAGGGACGGTACCTGGGAAGTGCACATTCAGCCGGTTTTTGATCGTGAGCAAGGGGGCGCGGCTTGGGTAGTCCCTTTCCCGTCACTGCCCGAGGTGAGTGAGAGTTCTTCTGAGCTTTTACACCAACTTGAAATAATAACCTCGCCGGTGTTCATAGACTACTGCTACCACTCAAGTAGCGGTGGCGGTGGTGGATGCAGTTCTGGAGACGGAGCAAGTCAAGACGAAAAAAAAAGCTCTGCAAAGAGCCCTGTGACCGTATGGGCACAGGGAGAAGTGGGAGAGCTCGACTATGTGGTGCTCTCGGCTGATGACGGAGACAACCTAGTGACTTGGTTGGAGACCCATGGGTATCATCTCCCCGACGGCAGCGCAGAGCTTATAGCCGACTTTGAAACTGAAGGGCAGTTTTTCTTCGCCGCCCAGCTGTCCGAAGATGCGGATCCTGAAAAGGCGCAGGCTCCCGTACGCTTCGTCCTCCCGGAAGAAGATGACGGGTTCTATCCTTTGCGGCTAACCAGCCTGGCGGTCGAAGGAGACGAGCGGCTGGCGCTGACTCTATTTTTCGCTTTTCCCGAAGTTGATGGGATTGGGTTTATGCCCCAGAGCCATCCATACGAGGAATTCGAAGGGAATCATCCAAACCGGGAAGTGTATGATGAACAGAAAGAGAAGTATTTCGACGAGAACCCATCGGATAATCTGCTCATGCTATTTGGCAGAGATTTAAAAAACACTGATGCGCTGAGTTTTTCGAGGTGCGCAAGAGAACAATATTCATACATGAACATCTGTGCCTCATATGATGAACTCGAGGTGGAAGTGCCCGACAGAGTGATGGAAAAAGTTCAGTGGCACGAAGATATCCAGGAGATGGAAAACAGCTCCGCCTGGCTCTATAGATTCGAAGGGCACCTAGACGGTGAGGCAATGTCGGAAGATCTCTTCCTGGGAGAAGTTACCGCAAGCACACTACAGGAAAAAACAAATATTTATCTGAACTCAATCGGCGCCTGCCCATCTGAAAACGATGAAGGAGATGAATACGTGGGCTGCTCCTTTTCCAAGCACGACCTACCATCCGGATGGTTTCTCTTAACCATGTTGCTCCTCACCGGCCTCTTTATCTCACGAAAAACAGAGGTGCGTTCCCGGAGAAAATAGAAAGAATAGAGAGAATGGAGAGAATAGAGAGAATGGAAAAAACAAGGCCAACATCCTCTTTTTCTGTTAAACTCTACTATCCATGATGATTCTGCTAAACAAAACGATATTTCACTTTTTTGCAGCTTCAAATTATGACACAAGCCCACAAGCCCATAAACGCACTAACATAGGAACAATATATATTTTGTACGAATTCGCGAGCGCACGAGCTTTATTTTTTAATGCCATGTGCTATATAAAGTTACAGTATAAAGAATGATTTACAATTTTTTGGAATTTTCGCCTATTCTGCCTGAGATTATTGAGGAGTTTACATGTCGATTATAAAACAGAATTTAAGAATTCTCGTATGCTTGTTTGTAGTTCTGATCTCCGGTTTTGCCGGTTGCATAGCTGAAGCACCCATGGAGCCTGGAAACAACAATAACAATGTTATTGTTGCGGACGCAGGCTATCAAGATGCAGCCGAAGATGCAGGTCAGAATAACCAGAATAATAACAATGAGTGGCACCCTCCTCTGAACAGCCGCATCTATGTCAACACTCAAGATAAATTGTTTTACATTGACCCGGGTGAAAGTCAGGATCTTATTGAGGTCGGTGATTTTTCCGGAGAATGCACCGAAGGTTCCGGGCTTTATGACATCGCGTTGGATGAAAATGCCAATATATTGGGCATCGCGGCGGAAGGGCTTTACGAGATAAATAAAGACACAGCTGCTTGTACTTTGGCCTTTGAGTTCCCTGAAGGCTCACCGCACTTTTTCTCTTTGTCCTATGTAAAAGGGGTAGATCCCGAGAATCCCGATGAAGACAAACTTATAGCCTCTTCGGCTTCAGACGGCGAGTGGGTGTTGATAGATTGGCCTCAAGAAACACCTCAGAACCTTTTCGTTCATTTAGGGTATTACGATCCCCACTTCAAAGAGTGGAAATCATCCGGTGATATCGTCTCTGTCCAGACGGGTTATGACGAGTATGTAACCTTTGCCACCGTCGAGTGTGGAAACAACTATGACACGCCCGAGTGTGACTCAGATTGGCTTGCCATAGTAGACCCGGAGGACGGCTATGCACAAATAGTAGGAAAAACAGGGTATCGTGACATATTCGCGCTGGGATTTTGGGGTGATCGATTATACGGGTTCACGAATGACGGCGAGTACATAACCATCGACATAGACACTGGAGAAGGAACCCTGGAAGAAGAATTCCCCAGTATGGTTTTCTGGGGAGCCGGTAACACCACGATACCCTACATCGTACAGTGAGCTAACCCGCAGTTAGATAACACGCAGTGAGATAACCCCGCCCCAAAAAGCATTTCTACATCGAGATCATCCCGGCTTTTATTGATTTTTCACCTATATATTTCAGTTCTACATCTGTTGCTGGTGTGTTAAAACCCAAAAAATGATTTAATCGAAATGTTACTTGATTGGGAGAGAGACCAATGGAAAATAAAAATAATGACATGAGCAGTGAAAAGGCAGCTAAAGAGACAAACGAGAGGGTGACAATCGTAGGAGGTCGGCCGATGCACCGAGCGGTGGCGGCCGGTGATTTACCCATGGTGATTGAGCAGTCTCTCACCTTGGCGGCGTTGGACCATAACTTTCGCCGCAGCTTCCTGAGAAACCATGTAGATACAGCG
>JAABSF010000285.1 GCA_011390535.1 Deltaproteobacteria bacterium
CAAATTCATTTGTTTCGAGGGTGCGGTTCTGTAAACTAGGATTATCCACTCCATTCGGCTCGGGCGCTGCTACGACTTTTGGCCCGGTCTGATGAACATCACAGCACAGTGAAAAAAAGCAGACATGGCAAATGAGGGACCGACCGAGCGTAGGTCTACGCAGGCCGAAACCGCCGGACGACTTGTAAGAACCTCCCCAATGGGGAGGTTCGTCTGCTGTTTGGGTACGCCACGTCAGGTCGACTCTGCGACCGGACGCGGTAAAGTCGGTCCATGCTACGACTTTTGGCCACGGCATGTTTGCAAAAAATTGTTTTTAGGGCATCTTTTCTTAGAAAGTTCTCATCCCGAAACCTCGGGCCGAGGAGCCGGGAGGGGTTTCGGGATGGGAACTAGAAAAACAATAATGATGTTTTGTGTTTAACAATCGGGATGAACGGCGAAAAACCAATGGATAAGTTAGAAAAACGAGTTAAAAAATTGGAGCTTTTGGTTACGCTGGGGCAGAAACTTAGCGCAGAGAGGGATTTCGAAAGGTTGCTGAGGCGAATTTGGATGGAGCTGACCGAGGTTTTAGATGCAGAGCGAAGCTCCCTGTTTCTTTTAGATGAAGAGACAGGAGAGATTTATTCGGTGATTGCCCAACAAGAAGAGCAGATTCGTATACCTCGTGGAAAGGGGATCGTGGGTAATGTCGCAGAGACAGGTGAATCCCTTTTGATCCAAGATGCCTATTCAGATCCGAGGTTCAACTCTGATGTTGACAAAAAGACGGGGTTTACCACCAAGAGCATTTTATCGGTGCCTTTGTCAAACACACGGGGAGTCGTGTTGGGTGTATGCCAGGTTCTGAATAGGCGGGATGGTAAACCTTTTGATCTGGATGACCAGCTTCTGCTTCAAGCTCTTGCCGGTATGGCCGGGACCGCAATTGAAACTCTTAAGCTGGCAAAAGAACAGAAACAAGCAGCTGAAGCGGTAATAATTGCTCTTGTAACCGCCTTGGAGATGAGAGTGCCTGCGGAACAGATGCACTCCATTGAGGTGCGTGCTTATAGTCGAGCTATAGCCAAGCAGCTCCGGCTCCGGGAGCACGATGTGAGGAGGATTGAGTGGGCGGCGGCTCTGCATGATATCGGCAAGCTTGCAGTGCCGGACGAAATACTGAACAAGACGGAGCCGCTGTCGGAGGAAGAGCTTGAGATTTACAAAAAACATGCCGAATACACCCGAGATATTTTGTCGGCTATGGAATTTGGAGGAGAGTTGTCGGGCGTGGAAGATATTGCGCCTTACCATCACAAGAAGTTCGGTGGAGGCGGCTATCCTGTGGGCCCGCCTCACGGACCGTCCACTCCTCTGGGGTCTAGGATTATAGCTGTGGCGGATGCTTTGTGGTCGCAGACCAACACCAGGTTCGGTGTTTCCGGTCAATCTCTTCAGCAAGCAGTGGCATACATAGAGGCACGCGCTTCCACGGATTTTGATCCTCTTGTGGTGCAGGCTCTTTCAGCAATAGCTCCTCAGCTTGAGGATTTGCGAGAGGCTGCCTTAATCAAGAACGAGCAAAAACAAGAAACGGTTTAGAGCCTATTGGGAGTCAGCCTGTATTAAAAACTTTTGGGTTTAACCTGAGGATGACAAAATGAAAGACGGGAAGTTTGGGAAGAAAGATGAAATGGATAATAAAGAGAAGCTTGAGAAGAGAGTGGCGCGGCTGGAGGCGTTGCAGGAGGTGAGCCTCGAGCTTACCCGAGAGCGGGACTTGGATCGTTTGTTGGATCTCATAATGAATCGAATCACTTTTATTCTGGAGGCTGACCGGAGCAGCTTGTTTATTATGGAGGAAGATGAGTCTACGGGAGATCGTTGGTTGATTACTAGAATATCACAGGGTGTAGATGAGATCAGGGTTGCGCTGGATGAGCGCAGTGTTGCAGGATATGTGGCGACGCGAGGAGAAAAAGTTAATCTTGTAGACGCCCAAAATGATCATCGCTTAAACAAAAAGTTTGATGAGAGGCATGGATATAAAACAGAGACTCTTTTGGCGGTTCCCATGAGAAACGCGATGGGGCAAATTATTGGTGTAACCGAAGCTCTGAATAAGAAAGGGGCAAAGTCCTTTGACGGTGAAGATGAGGAGTTGTTGTCCGCGTTCTCTGCTGTGGCCGCCGCTGCTATAGAAAACACCCGTTGGCTTGAGCTGCAAAAACGGACATTTGAGACAATAATCAAAGGGCAGGCTGTGGCCATCGATGCCCGCGATCACATCACCGGTGGTCACACATGGAGAGTGACAGCTTTTGCAGTAGAGATCGGGCGAGCTATGGGGATGAAAGATGAAGAGCTTGAGGTGTTGCGTTATGCGGGGTTGCTGCACGATCAGGGAAAATTGGGTGTACCGGACAGTATTTTGCTGAAGCCGGGGCGCTTAAACGAGTGGGAGTTTTCCGTGATGCGTTCTCACGCCTATAAGACTAAAGTCATATTGAAAGCTGTCAGGCATCTGTTTCCGGCTCGCCTGCGCAGAGTTTGTGATATTGCTCCCGCGCATCATGAAAAACTTGACGGCACTGGATATCCTGATGGATTGAAAGAAGAAGAGATTTCATTGCCGGCACGGATTTTGGCGGTGGCGGACATTTTTGATGCCTTGACTGCGGCACGTCCATACAAGAAGCCGTTTTCTCAAGAACGGGCTCTTGAGATGCTGGGAGATCTTGCTGCCGGTAATAAGGTGGATGGTCAGGCGGTAGAAGCGCTGAAGAGATGCTTGCCTGAAGCGAACAAGGTCCGAGATGAGATCAACGTTGAAATTGCGAACCGACGTTCAGCAATTAATCTTGTGTCCGGGGAAGGGGTCAGTCGAAGAGAATGATGAGCCGATATGAAGCGGAAGCACCGTTGTAACCGTATACCCTCAAGTTATAGAGCCCATCTTCTGTTACGGTAATCTCTTCAAAGTCACTTGTGCTCCAGCTGCGGTCTATCTGGTCGCCGTTTTTGTATAGCTCCAAATCCAGATCTCCTTCATCGTGGCTGAATTCGATCCTTGTTGTGAGCCTGTTTCCACTGAAATTGATTTGGAAATAGTCGTCATTGTTTTCACAAATCATCAAGTTCTCAAAAGAGCCGTCTCCGACTTCGGTGGCTTCATTTGGGGTGTCATTGGGTTCGTATACATCATCTTCGCAGGTAGGTTCCGGAGGCTCAACTTCACCTTGGTAGGCTTCACACCATGGGATCCATTCATGATCCGCCTCTTGATCGTTGTCTACGCCTCGCTGGGGGCAAGGTTCGTCTTCAGACCACATTTTCCACAAGTGACCACGGTCCGTTTGTTCGGCGTATTCCTGGAAAAGATTATAAGCACCCCCCATCGCCTTGAAAACCAGAGGTTCTTGACAACCGTATTCCATCCGCTCGCGATTAAGATCCATAATAATCTGGTGCATAGCCGAGGTGGAGGAACACCAGCAACAGGTTTTTGATTCTTCGTAAACCAGCTCGGCGAAGACATAGTCTTCCAATATTCGGTATGTCACGTCCGTCTCCGCCTTTGAGATGCCGAACTCATTTTGGTTTAGAGCATAAAGCTCATTAAACGCTTCTTCTCTCCGAATTCGAGCAGCACAGGACGCAGGATATTGTCTCAAGTGATTACGAGCATCTTCAACCATGCGAAGCAACGCGTCTCTCAATTGGGCGGGATCAACTTCGCCCAGCAGGTCTTCAAATTCGCCGGGACGGGTTCTAATTCGATCATAGTCGGTGTCGTTGATCCAAGAAGATTCATCAGCGCTCATCCATGTGTTTGTCCATTTGCCCCCCATATTCTTCGCGACTCTCCAGCGCTTGATCCCGCCGCCCAGCTTCGCGTACTCATCGCCTTCGTAGTTGGTTCCTTCGCCTCCGGTTTTATAAGATGTGAAGTAGCGTTTGGATGCGGCGCCGTCTTCCCAGTTGGGTTGCCTTCTGGGCATTGATCCGGAGACTAGCTGTGCTTCCAGATGGCCGCCTTCGAGAGGAGTGACTTGTTTTACCACCAGGGTGTGACCGATACCGGTGCGTTGCCACCTCTCCACCAAAACATCCCCCGCTCTTACCGCCTGGGGCTTGAGGTTATATGTGTTGCGGGAAGACGCCAAATGCATTGAACCGAAATAGGCCAAGATCAAGCGGACGAAATGCCCGGCCCGCTTGTTTAAGAAGACCTCGTCGAAATAAGTTCCGGCAACTGCGCCTTCTTCGACAAAATCCATGTCATCGCCCCCGCCGTACAAACCGCGCGCCCTGAGCTTTGTATCTTTCGGCCAACCCTGAGCCTCGATATCCGCTGCCGACATGTGTCGATAATCACTGTACCAGGATTTGTAGAGTGGGGTTTCTTTGTATCGGCCTGAGGCTGTACGTGCGCCGAAGTGTCCAAAGTAAACGCGTGTGCCGCTGCCGTCCACGGAGGTCATGTAAAACGGCAATCCATACCAAGCGGAGAAAGCTATGCGGAGGAAAATCGCCAGCTCGGCGCACTCAAGTTTCGGGGCAGGTAACGTTTTATTGTAGGGGGTAGTGAGCTCAAATGTTTCATAGTAAGTGTCGTGCCCGTCGATCTTGACCATGCTCTG
>JAABSF010000286.1 GCA_011390535.1 Deltaproteobacteria bacterium
CTTCGTCGGTCACAAAACAGGTGAGCTGCAGAACGGCTTGAGGGTAGTTTTTTCTATGCATTCTCTTTCCCCGATGAAAAGCTTTTTAGTTTCTTTAGCCGGTCTTTTGGTCATCGTTTACATGATCTTTGATTCTTCGTTTGGTGTGCAATCGGAGGGCGGGAAAAACCGGCGCGCTGAGATACATTTTGATTTGGGCGATGGTTCTGAGAAAGAAGCTTCTCAAGGGGACGGCTCCAAACCTCACAGTCTAGGAAAACAAAAGGGGAGTGAGGCGCGAAGGATGACGAAGAAACTCATGGGAGAGCTGGTGGCGCTGGCGGCTGAAAAGAGACTGAACGAGAAGACCTTTCGAAATGCTCTAAAAAAAAGGCGGCTTAAATTGAACCTTGCCCTGGTCTCCGGGGTCGCCAACAGGCGGACGTTATGGCTGGATAAGCTCAAGGGGGTCCTCGAAGCACTCTCTTTGGTTGCGCTGTTGTTTCTACTCGGGCCCCTTTATGTTTTTAAAAAGGTTAATGATGATAATCGGAGGCGGGCGATAGCAGTGGCTTCCATTCCGTATTTCATTGTTACCGCCGCTGTTACTCTGGTGTTTGCCAACGGGATAGCGTCCCTTGTGGTTTCTATTCAAAAGCTCCAGGTCGTGCTCGCAAGTTTTGGTACCCCTCAAGTGGCGGTGACCGATGCTGTGTTGCATTTTGGTATCTATTCCGGAAAAAAAGAGCTCCTCTCTTTGGCGCACTTGCTTGGGAGAGCAGGCCATGCGGTTCGCGAAGACCCTATGGTTGCGGCGGGTTTGCTCTATCACTTGTGGGATGGTTTGCAGGGGATACGAGAATCAGCACTTTTAAAGATGACCGCCAATATCATCACCGTTTTAGCGAGGTTAGTGGAGCTCTACGGTCCTTTGCTCGCTCTGGCCACCCTTGTGGTCACCTATCGTGTGGTGGTGCCGGTTTTGAAAAATGTTTTCGGTTTTCCCCTAAGAGCCATCCAAGATGAAGAGCAAGCTGCGATATGGCCGTTTCTAAAGTCTCAGATCAAGGTTCTCTGGCAAGAATTCAGGGTGGCGGTTTGGATGTTTGTGTTTATCTTGCTGTTGGTGGTCTTTGCAGTGGTAGGGATAAGGGGCGCGACGTTGCCTGTGGTAACGGCCTCCATCCGGGCATTACTGGCCTATGTAAAAACAGCTTTTGAGACAGGAGTTTTTCCAAACAACATTTTGGTTCTTTCCACCCTCTCCCTTGGACTCTTTCTTGCCCTTATTACCTTTTTCTTCTTTGTTCCTGTAGGAATTACCCTCTCTAAAACCTACACTATGCTCAGAGCAAGGGTTCGGGAAAAACGTTCTTTCAGCTCCTTTCCTGAATATTGGAGACTGCTCAAGCTAGTCTTTTTGCGGATCATAATGGTAACGGTCGGAGTGGGAGTGTTGATCGTGGCCCTGTATTTTTTGCTCTCTTACCTTTTAGATTCCACAACAGCGGATCTATACTTGCCGGCTGTTTTGTTTTCTCCGGTCTTTTTATTGGCCGTATGGGGTCTCAGATTAGGTCCCCATTTATTGGAGGCTGCGCGCACCGACCCGGTATCCCTTCGTCCATCCCATGAGAGCCGATCCTGAATGGTAGAGATAGATGTGCTGGTTGATAGGCAGCAGTGGTAGGTAAATACAACGAGTTGGTAAATGTGGCGAGCTGGTGAATGCGATGAATTGGTGAATTTGATGAGCTGGTGAATGCGATGAGCTGGTGAATACAACGAGTTGGTAAATGTAATGTGTTGGCTGATATGACCTGCTGGTGAAAGAGTGGGATCCGGTCGTAAATGTACGGCACCCCCAAGTGAATCGTACAATTATGTCCAGGAAAATTGTTTCAACTCTCTGTTGTTTTGGAGCGGCTTTCTAAAAGCCACTGTATGCTTTGTTTTCCTGTGTTCCTTTTTCTAAAAATAGATTGGCTTGGTCCTTGCAGTACCTACTAACAAACGGACGTCAGCTTTCTCAAAAGAATGTCTCTGAAACACTGCCTAAGAGGACAAAGCCATGAGGAAAAGAAAAACAAACAAAACAAACAGAACGCAAAACATCATCGCCCTCACATCGTTAGTGGTTTCTTCCATTGCTTTCTTGTATTCAGGGTGCTTTTTTGAAAGCACCGCCCAGGAAAATGAGAATGTGAATGAAGAACCACAATGTGAGCCCGTTAACGGCTTTATCGATTGTGACGATCCTCTTTGTTATGACCATGAGCAGTGCCAATCTGTTACTGAAATTTGCGATAATGGAATAGATGATAGCGGCAATGGAAAGACTGATTGTGAAGATCCGGAATGTGACGACCACGAAAGTTGCTCCATAAAAGTCGGCATTGAAGTTTGTGACAATGGAATAGATGACAACGGCAACGGAAAAACCGACTGCGAAGATCCGTTTTGTTTTAATCACGAGGCATGCCGGACCGAAGTCGAAGAGGAAATCTGCGATAACGGCATCGATGACAACGGCAATGGTAAAACCGATTGCGAGGACCCGGACTGTGAAGCACATGAAACCTGTCGTCCACAAAACAGTTGCTGTTTGGCCGCTGAGACACCTGGATGCAACGATTACGAAATTGAGTCCTGTGTTTGTGCCGAAAATCCATGGTGTTGTGAGATGAAATGGGATGATGTGTGCGTGCAGATGATATCCGTGATGGAGTGCGGGGAATGTGTATCCCCTTGTGAGAGCGACTGCACCCTACCGGAGTGTGAAAATAATGAGGCGTGTGCTTGCGACTCTCCTCACAACGCTCCCGGGTGCGGCGACACGGAGATTCAGGAGTGTGTGTGCGAGGAAAACTGCTACTGTTGCGAAGCCGAGTGGGACGAAGTCTGTGTAGAACAAGTGGAAGCTCTTGGATGCATGGATTAAACCATCCGATGTAGCTTGTTCTCACTGTTCTAAATCTGCTCTCTTTATTCTCCGCTCTCTTTATTCTCCGCTCTCTTTATTCTCCGCTCTCTTTATTCTCCGCTCTCTTTATTCTCTGCTCTCTTTATTCTCTTTGCTTTCCTTGTCGCGACCTTCCTGTCATTAGATGAATAAAGGAAAACATTCTCTTTCGTTTAATCGAATTCCAGGAACCTTACTCTTTCAATAGCAGAAGCGACACGGAGATTTCGGCTAAAAAGTATCTAGCTTTCAAGCATTGGTCTTTACCTCTTTTCTGTTCGAAAAATAAAAATTCACGCAACATCTCCGTTCCGGGGCCGATAAGAGGGGCGAGCTCTCACAAAGGAGCTCAAAAAAAGAACAGAGAGAACAAAAAGCTTAAACAAAATCAACATCAAGAGAACCGAACGCGACGATTATCAAGGTATCAAGGAGGAAGCTGCAATGAAAAATCAAGCATTGAATAAAGGACGAAAAATCAACTCAGATCCGGACACCCATGAAAAGAGCGGAGTCGCTATGGCTCTCATCAGCTTGTGGTTTTTTGTAGTGTTTAACATCGGAAGCGGGCTGATTCTGGTGATCAAGTCAGATGTCATTCCTCTGAACTTTCATGACAGCGCAACCACTTTTTTGGTTCTAGGTATCATTAATCTAGTCATGGGAACAATATATGGGTTCTTGGCTTTGATGATAGGAATAAAGAAAAGCATAACGAGCGCCAAGTGGGCCTTTTACCTGAGCGGAGCAGAGCTCTGCCTTTCGGTTGTTGGAATCAACCCCATCGCCATACTTGTCAATGCCCTTAAATTTTGGTTGGTCAAGAAGGGTTATGACTCCATGACTTTAATGAAAGCGAGGAGAGTAGGAAAAGAGCAAGAAAAACAGGCCAAAGAGTATTATGAAGCCTTCATTTCAATTCTGGTTCATGTCATCAAGGCAGACGGAAATGTAAGCCCCGATGAGATTTATCGCGCTAAAAGGTACTGCAATGCCGCCTGCTTAACAGAAAACGAAAAGGACGCGCTCTTTCAAAAGGCTATGGACGCTCCTGTATTTGATGTAGCCGAAGCAGTTAGAAGATATCTGGAAACTGCAGAGGCTATCTCAGTCGGCTGGCCGCAAGATCGGCTTATGGCTGCCATAGCAGAGGTTGTGATTGAAGATGGAGATGTGGGGCAGCCGGAAGAGAAGATCATTTACGAAATTGCGCAGGCACTTGACTATCCCAGCGGAAACGTCCCCCATAAGCTTAAAGTGGCAAGAGAAAAGATTAAGGCCGAGAACAAAAAAGAAGCCCTTTATGTATTAGGTGCTTCAGAGTACTCCACTCATGAAGAGATCGATGCTCTCTATATAAACCTGAAGGAACAATACGACCCATCTCGTCTCTCTGTTGTAAGCCCTGAGATGCAGGCGGAGATGAGAGAGGAGCTTAACGATCTAAAGTGGGCATACAACCAGCTTGCCTGAAAGCCTGGCCGACAACGGTCCATAACGGCCCCCCCAAATAATCACGGACATACATTTCGCTACTGTTTACAACATCCTCTCTGCTGTTCACAACCCCACACTTTTAGCAACATCCTCTCTGCTGTTCATAACCCCACACTTTTAGCAACCCTCTCTCTGCCATTTACAGCATCCACACCCTTTACAAACCCTAAACACCATTTGCAGT
>JAABSF010000287.1 GCA_011390535.1 Deltaproteobacteria bacterium
AACACCAGCAGCACATTGCTTTTCTTTAATACTTCTTCCAGAACACCCACTCCTGATCGGCAGTCAACCCCTTTCAATTTCTTCTGCGTGCGGGTCCAGCCGATTACCTTAAAGCCGAAAGCGGCAAGCTCTTCAGCAACCTGTCTTCCCAGGGAACCCAGCCCTAGCACGCCGACGGTGACATCCCGCCGGCTCATGATGGGGAGCGGATCCCAAGAAGCCGACTTTTGAGCCTGTGCATATTTGTCGAATCGGCGCAAATAGTTCAACGAAGCATAGAGCGCATATTCAATCATCTGTGTCCCCATGCCGCCATCCTCTATTTTTATCAGGGGAACTTCCTTGGGAATGGCGTTCATGGAGGCCAAGCTGTCTACACCGGCTCCAAAGGCAAAGACCGCCTTCAGTTTATTTTGCCCAACAAAAAAATCCGGCGGCGGTTTCCACACAGCTGCGTAGTCGCAGTCAGGACAATCCGGCCACAAGTGGATCTTCGCTGAGGGAAGGTTGTTCGACAACGCTTCTGTCCATTTATCTGCGCTATGGGGTGAGTAAACCGCAATATTGATCATCTAACTCTCCTGTTGATTCTTCCCCGTTGCGTCCATTTATTATATTCCTGCTGTTCCTGCACTTCTTTCATGTCTTTCATTATAATCCCACTGGCTTTTAAAACGAAGTTATTGGTAAAAGACGCTGTTCAGTCAACTCCAGTTGAGGTATCATCTCAAGATGCTTTGTTTAAATAGATCCAGGATTTTTTTCTTAACGATATACTGCTTATACGCTCTCGCTGGGTGTAAAAGCTTTAATGAAGCAGACAGTAGAGAAGGGGAGATTGAGAGGGCAGCCGGAGGCGCTGGTGATGATGTCGGTCAGCGGGGTGAAGACAAAGCCGCAGATGCTCTTTCTACAGGGTCACCCAGGCGGCTGCTTGTTTTCAGGTTGGCTCGGGGCGGCGTGGAGTTGATAAAGTCCACACCGATCGATCCGGTTTTGCACCGAGGCCGTGCCCTTCACCGGGCAGGCAGGTTCCCGGCGGGGTGGGATGGGCGATATGAGGTTAAGGATTGCAGTGGCCGGATTCTCTCAAAAGGAGCGTTCAGGATTCCGAGACGGGTTCACGCACTGTTTGATAATGTGGAAGGCCCGGCGGAGCCGGGTACCGCGCCTCTGCCTCCCGGCGAGCCGGTATTATGGACCCGAGTAGAGACACCTCACTCCTCTTGTTTGGTGGACTTTTGGGATCGTGATACGTATTTAGGGCAGGTGGTGCTATGATTAGCAGAGACAAAGCATCGGTGCTGGTGTCCATTTTCTTAACGCTGGTTTTTTTGCAGGGGAAGGCGCAAGGGGAAGATTTGCTTGAGGAGATCTCAATAACAGGTTCATCTGCTAACCGTGTTGATCTTGTTATTACGGGTGATGGTTACACTGCTGCACAAGCCGACCTCTTTCGTGGGCATGTAGAAGATCTGTTGGATGAAGTTTTTGACGAAACTCCCTGGTCGGGATACATGGGCTATTTCAACATCCATCAAGTTGTGACACAGTCTATAGAGAGCGGGGCGGATCACCCGTCGCAAGGCATCTACAAAGACACATACTTTGACTCACAGTTCGATTATTACGGCATTGAACGTCTCACCTGGGCCAATATTTCAAAGGTTGTTAATGTGGTGACCGGGCTTGTACCGGAGGTAGATCAGATAATTCTCATTATTAACGATCCCGCTTATGGGGGCTCGGGAGGGTCGGTCGCCATGGTGAGCGCGCATCCCAGCGCCGGGCGGATTCTTCTGCATGAGTTGGGGCACTCTTTCGGAAATTTGGCTGATGAGTATACCGACCCATACCCTGAATACCCTGCCGGGGATCCGGAGCCCAATGTTGATTTTGATCACACCTTCGACGACATTAAATGGAACCTGTGGATAGAACCCGAGACTTTTCTTCCTACCCTGTTGGAAGACGCCGTTGATAACTATTATCCGGTGGGCGCCTATGAAGGAGCTCGATATCTCACCACCGGCATCTATCGTCCGGCTCCAAATTGCATGATGAAGAGCTTGAGTTATCGCTACTGTGATGTTTGCAGAGAGGCGATGGTGCAAGGTTTCTATGGATATGTGGATCCGTTGGACGGAGTGAGTCCCACAGACTCCGCGGTGGTGGTGGATCGAGGACGAACGGATCTCTTGCCTGTGATGTTCGAGGCTGAAGCCGTCTCCACTCTCACCGGTGACTCTCTGTACGTTGGTTGGAGCCTTAACGACCAGCCTCAGGAGGAGGGGCCGGAGTTTGCGTTTGATCCCTTGGAGCTGGGGCTTGAAAACGGCGAGCACCTACTCCAAGTTGAAGTTTATGATTCAACCCAATGGGTGAGGTTGGATCCTCAAGAGCGGCTCATATCAAACCATCAGTGGAGTATTACAGTGGTGGGTGAAGTGCCCGACGGCGGGGTGCCCTCCGTCGACGGGGGCTCATCTTTTATCGATGGTGGCGAAGATGATGGTGGGCATTTGAGCACAGATGGAGGCCACCAACCCAGCGGAGACGGAGGTGGACATGAGGACAAATCGGTGTCGGGATCTTGTGGTTGCCGGCACTCCGGCGCAAGTGGTTATCCCCCTCTGTTTCTTTGCCTCTTGTTGCTGTGTTTGTTCATAAAGAAAAGAAAAGCAAAACGCCTTTGAATTCTTGCCGAGGGGAGGCGTCAAGATAAGTAACACATGTTCCCGACAAACAAGCCACCGATATAAACCGGAACAGACGGCTGTTTTTTGTGAGTTGTTGCGAGTTTTTTTTTAATAAATATCTGTTTGACATCTTGCATGATTTAAAGCAGCATAAAACACTGTAAAGCAGCCTAACAAAACACCAAGAGGAGGTACTATGAGACGTAAACATTTGTTATTTGTCGCTGCGCTGTGCGCACTTTGTCTTATTTCAGAGGACGCTTGGGCAAAAAAGAAATTCAAGAAAGTCGATTCCAAGGGAATCGCAAACATGATCTTTGCGTCGAGTGGGATAGGGAAAGGGAAAGAGAAGAGAGTGACACTCAAAGACACCTTCACTTCCGGGGATAAGATTTACGCGCGAGCATATTTTCCGCGCAAAGTAGGTCGGTTTAAAAGGGGCGAAAGTTGTCATGTTCATATTTGGGTTGATGGCAAAGTAGTATGGCGGGGATCATACAGCGGCAAGTCTTTGCCTAATGCTTCTTGGGATCAAATTCAGCTTTATATCCACAACACTGGAGATGATGATTTTAAGGGAGGCATGAGCAGGGCGCTTAAAGGGCTTTCAACCGGAAAACACAAGGTAACGATAACTGTACTGAGGGACAAGTTTATGAAATACAAATATGTGAAAGCAGGGAAAGGCGTCACAAAGAAACCTGTCTATAAACCTGTATACCTTTCAAAAGGGACGTTTACCTACGTCGCCAAATAGTAAAGGTCTGTCTACACTCTGCCCGCTTTCTGTGCATGTTTAATCACGTTTAAGCTTTTTCTGTGTACGTTCTGTACCTTCTTCTAACCGGAAAAAAAGTCATTTACCCCCGCACGTTGCTTTGTCTGGTGGCCTCAAGGGGAGCTTTATTATAAAGGCTGCTCCACCTATGTCGCACTTCCCGATTGCTTGAATTTCTCCCCCGTGTGCTCGAACGATATTTCTCGCAGTGGCCAGGCCGAGGCCGGTGCCTTTGTGGTGTTTCCCTGAGACAAAGGCTTTAAAGATGGATTCAGTTCTATCTTCAGGGATTCCGGGGCCGTTATCACAAAACATGACGACCATCTGCTCTTTTTCACAGTGAGCAGTCACTTTGATCACGCCCTTTTCATCTTTTGCTTGAGCAAAATAACCGGCCAAAGCTTCTCTGGCGTTAAAAAGCAGGTTTTCAAAGACCCTCTGAAGTTGTGACGGATCAATATTCAAGGTCAGCTCGCGATCAAACTCTAGATCCAGGACAAGCTCCAAATCAGCAGTTGCTTTTTCGGGAATTAATGTTGGTATGATCTCTTTGAGATATTTCTTAAACGGCGTGGGTTGAATCTTCATTCGGTAATAACCTAAATTGGTGAACTCCATGATCTCTTGAAGCATCTGTTTCAACCTCTCAGACTGCTCAATCACGATTTCAAAATGTTCCTCTACTTCTTGATGTTTTTTCTTGTTGTCAAAAGCAGCTTGAGCCATTTGCGTATAACCCAAGATGCACGTCAACGGCCCTCTCAGATCGTGGACAATAGAAGTTGTCATTTCGCCGATAGCCGCCAACCTTGACTCTCTTTCGTCTATTGCGCTCTGCAATTCTTTGGATCTGAGATGAGCGTTGATCCGGGCGGATAACTCTCGGATGTTAAAAGGTTTTGCAATGTAGTCGTCGGCTCCCTCTTCTAACCCCTCTATTACTGCGTCAACTCCTGTCTTCGCAGTGATCAAAACAACAGGAATCTTGGCTGTGGCAGGATCGCTCTTTAGATGACGACACAGGGTCAGGCCGTCCATCTCGGGCATCATGATATCCGTTAAAATAATATCGGGTTTTTGCTTTAGGGCTGCATCCAAAGCAGCTCTGCCGTTGGATACAGCGAAGACCCTGTATTTCTT
>JAABSF010000288.1 GCA_011390535.1 Deltaproteobacteria bacterium
TTAACAATTATCATTCCCTGGGTCTGTCCCCCAAAATCTTCCTGGGTCTCTGGGTCTGTCCCCCAAGATGTCCTTTTGACTTTCCTCCGTCCCCGTTTTTGATTGATAGTTTTGTAGATAAAACTCTTTAATTTTAGTATGTTAACAATTATCATTCCCTGGGTCTGTCCCCCAAAATCTTCCTGGGTCTCTGGGTCTGTCCCCCAAAATCTTCGCAGAATTATGTCCTTTTTGCCCAAGTTTTTTCGCCGTTATCATTTTGACTTTCTTGACTTTCCTCCGTCCCCGTTTTTGATTGATAGTTTTGTAGATAAAACTTTTTAATTTTAGTATGTTAACAATTATCATGTTATCATTATTATTCATCATCAAGTTAGAGTCGTTTCCTTCGATTGGTCAATTTTTTCATGTCGTTGGTTTTTTAATTATCGCTCCATGGTTGGGATGCTTTGCATGCAAACCGACAACAGATATGACACCGAGCAGCAAATTTCCGGCTCAAAATCCTCGTGTGCAAAAAAGCAAGAACTTAAACACGCCCGAATCAAACAAAGCTATCGAGCAACAAAAAAGGAGGAATACCAATCAAGCTTTGGATAAGAAGTTCCCAACATGTATCGAAGTACATGGCCATCGGGGAGCCAGAGGAGTTCGCCCGGAAAACACTTTAGCAGCTTTTCGCTATGCATTGAAGTTGGGAGTCAATGTTCTGGAACTGGATATTCAGGCAACCAAAGACGATGTTCTAGTAGTCAGCCATGATCCCGTGATCAATTGGCAGCACTGCCTCCCGTTGGAAGGAATGCGGTCAAAAGGAGAAATCCCAATCAGATCATTATCGCTCGATGAAGTACGGCGTTACGATTGCGGTAGTTTAATCGATCCTATTTTCAAAGAACAAAAAAGGATACCGGGAGAGAAAATACCCACACTTAAAGAAGTTTTGACTTTGCTGTCTTCTGATAAAAGCAAGAACCTCAAAGTCGGTTTAAACATCGAATTAAAGAGCTTGCCCGCGAGACCTGATCTATCCCCCTCACCCGAAAAATTTGCGTCACTATTGATTAAATTGTTGAGACAACACAACATGGTGAACCGAACAATCGTGCAGTCTTTCGATCATCGAACTTTACATGCGGTGCGAAAACTAGAGCCCAAAATTTCATTAGCGATCTTGACCGGGAAGAGCACTCATGACTACGCTCGGCTTTTAGAAGACCTGAAGGCTACAATTGTTTCCCCAAACCACCTTTGGATTACCGTACCCGATGTTAATGCCGTTCACAAATCAGGCGGACGGATTATACCCTGGACGGCCAACAAGCCTAGTGTGTGGATGAGGTTAATCAACGCTGGTGTAGACGGGATAATCACGGATTATCCAAAACGTCTAATTGAGTTTCTAAAAAAAAGAGGATGCTGGTGTCAAAATGAATGATACTAACTCGTTCCCACCCTAGAACCTTCTTATCTGTCACTTCCTGATTGATTGATCTCTTTCTGATCGATCGCTTTTAGAAGGACTGTCTGCATAGCTCTCGGTACAGTGCTGGATTCCCTTTTTTAACAGAAAACGAAGTTGCCACTGGAACATTTAGTAGCCACTCATGGGGGACTGCAATCCCTTTCCAAACAAACGCACAAAAAGAGCAGCGTCCCATAACTCCAATAATTACAAGATTTTACACGTTTTTTACCTATTTTCTTTATTCATCTTTTAATGGCACACATTTTGCGTTAAACATTGATTGATGCTTAATGTTTTTCGAGAAACGATTCGTGCTTTACGAATAGTGGCCACCAGGAGGAATTAATGCAGAAAAAGAGCAGTATTGTTAGCAACTTATGGATCACTTTGCTTTTGACAATGAGCTTATGTTGGTCGGCTTGCTCCAACTCAAATGAACCCTCTAAAGAAGAGAGCCTCAGACCTGAAGGTTGTTACGGCAAATGTGACAGCTTGGAGCATCAGGTCTATCAAAGCTCCTATATCATTGACCTCGACAAAGCCAATCAGATATGGCCCGGTGAAACACCTGTTGCCACCGCCGAGGATCTCTTCAAGGTAGAGGTTATCCTCCATGAGGGGCTTCAATTCAGTGCACCGACCCATCTATTCGGCGTCCCGGTAAACGTCATTCCGTATTCCAACGATGATAACGTCTCAGATGCAGCTGGAGAGAATGTGCCAAGAGGTGACGAAATTATCGCCAAGGCTTTTCCGCCAGGTCAGGTTGGTTTTGCAATCAAACACCACCGCCCTGCACACCGAAAGCTTGAAGCCTTTGGAGGCAGCCCAAACGATATGAAAGAACACCTTAAGCTCCAAGATACCCATATCGGAATTGTCATAGGAGTAATGCGGGACGGAGAACCAGGCGCTGTTACACTGAACAACCCGCAGAGTTATGACAGTGGTTATTTCGGTTCACCCAGCTACCCCATGATCTTCGTGAGACCTTCATACCCTGAATACCTGCTCCAAGATCAGGTTAAAGCATTCAATGATAACATTCGAACCATGATGCTCGGTTTCAATGCTGTCTCCAATTTCCCAGGAGATTACAACGGGGGGGATCCTCTTGCCGCCAATACACCAGAAAAGGTTTTGGAACACACTTCAATGATGATTCGAGCCATAACCGGAGACACCGATGCAGTAGAATGGTTTTCGGACCCCGCACACATGATGTATTGCTCAGAGCTCGCAACAGTGGCCACAAGCGCAGGATTGCTGGTACCTCTAAACGAACAAAACATCGTCCCTCTTGTTGGCCAAGAAACATGGGATGCTTTCCGAGAAGAAGTGACAAAACACAACATAGGCGAAGACTCAGCGTTCATAACCATGAACAGTAATACCAGGGTGCATATGGTGGAAGCCGCATTAGCACCGGAAGATCTTAAGCCCTGTGCCGATTACGCTCCAGAACAGGTTCGGGAGTCAGCCCGACAAAAGATCTCTTTCCAACCCATGACCATGGCCGACATTGTAGAACAATTCCTTCGGACACATGTACCTCGTGAAATCATCGGCGAAAATGTTGCACCCGCACAAGGGGCAATGCTAGAAGCGATGAAACCTGGCCTATTCGAATCCATGGGGATGGATCAATTACCGGAAGATGATCATCGCAGAATAGCTGTTGAAGATCTTTTCTCGCAAATAGTTGAGGTCGTCTCAACACCGCATGAAGATTATTGGACTTTCCGCCAAGAATTGGAGCCTCTGCTCGTACAAGCTCGGCAAGTGACAGGCCCTAGAGATGACACAGGTACAGGGCTTTTTGTTCCCCCGAGCCTCTTGCACGTCATCGCTCAAGGCAAAATGCCGGGTGGCCTTTTAGAGCTGCAATATGTTGGTCACGGGGTACACTACTCCGCCGTTAGACTTCCAGGCGAAACCGATGAGGACCCTGAGCCTGAAGTGGACCCATCAAATCCTTTCCACGCCAGCTGTAATATGAGCTGCGGTGGAGCCTCTTCGGATGGGAGTTGTTATTGTGATGAAGTCTGCCAAGAATATGGCGACTGTTGCGATGACTACGAAGTCTACTGTGAATAAGCCACTGTAATCATACTATTAATCAGTCTTAACTTAGAATCTAAATCCAATCCAGCTCAATCCATAAGAAAACCAAATCCACATTGGGTGCTCTCGATTACCTAGCATACACATTATCCGGTTATCCGGTTATCCGGTTTTTCATTTCTTGAGTTTTGCAACTGCCCTTTAAATGCCCTGATTGTCGCTCTTCCGTCTCTCCCACGCACGTTCTTGAGCCTGTTCTCTGAGCTGGTCCTTTCTTTTGATCGACTCCCTCTTGTCGTATTTTCTCTTTCCTTTAGCCAGCCCCACCTGTAATTTAATGCGACCTTGTTTTGAATAAAGCGCCAAAGGCACCAATGTGTAGCCTCGCTCTTTTACCTTCACCTTAAGTCTGACAATCTCTCTTTTATGCAACAAAAGCTTCCGTCGTCGCGTTGGGACATGGTTTCTTATATGGCTA
Source organism: Deltaproteobacteria bacterium (assembly GCA_011390535.1). Lineage (GTDB taxonomy): Bacteria > Myxococcota_A > Polyangia > HGW-17 > SLPX01 > SLPX01. The sequence goes on from JAABSF010000288.1 coordinate 4,011, forward strand.
TAAGGCCACTCGGCAACATGAGCACCAACAAGAAACACTTCCTCCCCATGCACAGCTACATAGGCTTCATTTAAACTTGCACTGCTCTGACGAATCGACTTCACTTCGCTCCCCGTTAAGACAAGGCCGGCCTCAAATGTATCTTCAACATGAAATTCGTGTCGAGCCTTTCGATTCCTTACAAAGACTTTCTCTCCAAGTGCGTTGTTCTTATCGTATGATGACACTGAAACCTCGCTAAAACTCCAAATTTATCCCTGGCCCGGCTTTGTGTCTTCGGGACCAAAGTCTTCATCGTCAAATTCAGATGCCAAAACACCCACTTCGGCAATCTCTCGATCACCCTGAACCTTTGGCCCACATCCATTTTCTCGATAACCATCGCCTCCGTCCCCTGAGTCTCGGGAGGCAACGCCGACCAAAGCTTTACCCGTAAACATTGGTGGGGGCTCTAAGCCGTATGTTGCTGCATCGAAATAGTATTTATCAAACTCAACAAAACCGTTGGCAACGAGCTTATCTAAAAATGTCGGCAATACCCCGGTCGGAGCAAGATACCCCTCAACCTTACCCTCCTCATCACGACCTGTTTGCGTATAAACA
>JAABSF010000289.1 GCA_011390535.1 Deltaproteobacteria bacterium
GTCGGGGTTCGATTCGAAGGGTGGGTCGATGAGCCCATATCGCATGAGTCGACTCCCGCCGTGTAGTTGGTTTGCCCAGTCTCTTTCATCCGTGACTGAAATAAGCCGGCTGCGAGCGGGGATCCATGGTGCGGTTCCCTCCAATGATTTGACTTTTTGTTCGATAGATTCGATCCACCATGCGGAGAGTTTGGAGTTTTTAATGATTCCTGACCGGTTATCCGAAATCCGCGGGTGTTTGCAGAGAGCAGAGAGTGGGGAGGGATAGTTAGTTTTTTTGAGCAAGAGAGGCGCTGAAGGCAGACAGCATTTGCGCCCGAGAAACAAAGGACGTTTTGGCTCTTTCAAAGCTTCTGCAAGCTGGTGAAGAGTTGGTGCATCGGGTTTTCTTTCGTATGTATTTTCAGCATTTCTTCCCGATAATGACACGTCAGCTTTGTCGCTTTTGACAACGAGCGATAAAGCTATGGTGTGGATGCTGTCGGCCCAATATTCGCGTTGTCTAATGTGGGTGCCTGTTTTAGCTTCTCCACCGGCACGCTTTTCGATTTTTCCCCTTGTAGTCCAAGCTGTGTTTTTGTCGATCATGAATTCTTGTCCCAGGTCGACGGTTTGGTAGTCTTCCAGTCGCTTTCCCGGCCGATCACACCGTGCCGCGTATATGATTCTTTGTTGCAGAGCCTGCAACTTATCAGCGTCGCGGTGGTCGTACCCTAGAGCGTTGGCACAGAGCCCTGTTAGCATGGAGAGCGCGGGAAAGGGCTGAATGACTCCCAGGTTGTCCACGATGGGTGCTCCGAAGCTTATCAACGGAGCGTCTAATCTCATCAATAGGACATCCACGATTAACCTCCTTGTATTTGTTGAGAGGCCCAGTCTGCCAACACTGAGAGACTATCCGTTTTTTGAAGTTGGGCTTTTTGGGAGAAGATGTCTGTCGCACCTATGCCGACGAACTTTCTTTCCTCTGCTTTTCCGTACATAGTGTCGAGGTCTGCGATGTGCCCACTTAGTGCCTGATATGTGTTTGTCATAAGGTCAGGTCTAGGAGACACCGGTTTCAAGAATGCGTTAGCCAGAGTCCTGGGCTGACGGTTGCCTGTTTCGACCATCAGGAAGCTTGCGTGGGCATAGGGGGCTGTTGACCCTAGTTTTGCACCAGGCGAAACAGTAGCAACGAGTTGCACCAAACGTTTGATGACTTCGGTAGTGAGGGAGAGATCTTGTTCTTCCCAGAGTTTTCTGTCGGCTCCTGTGATGTTAGAGACTAGGAGGGGGATGTCGATTACGGAGTAGCCGTAGAAAAGCCCGGTGGTAAGCTCAGTGCTGTTTATGTGTCCGCTCCCGAGTTCACCGTCTTCGCCCTGGAGGAGGTCATCAACTGCAGTAAAGTAATCGCTTTCAGATGATTCAGCGTGGACGGTGAATGCATGTGAGACGTGTACTGCTGCATCGACACGTGCGAGAATGTCGCTTGTGACCATGCGCCCGAACAAGGCAGCATCCAGACCTGCGCTTAGTTTCATAGCTTTCAGGTTCTTTTTGCCTTCGGTGGCGATTCTACCCTTGGCAGCGTCTTTAACTGATTTTTCTGCTTTCTTGAGTGCTTTTTTGTCTTCGCCTGCAGTTTTGAATTCTTCTTGGTGTTGTTCACATACCTCTTGCACTTCGTTTTTAATGAATTCGATTTCAGGTCGCCCTAGGATTGTTATTTGTCCCGTCTTCAAGGCTTCTACATCTTCTTCGCTCTCTTCTCTTTCGGCCTTCGAAGCTTTTGCTTTTGCGCTTTCGCCGAGCAGAATCGACATGTATGCTTCGGTGGCTGTTCTTACGGCTGTTTCTGGATAGCCTTTTGCGATCAGTGGCCTCACAACGAATCTATCAAAAGTCATCCTAGAGCGTACAGAGGAGGGTACATCGATTTCCTGAAAACTGTGTTCACCTTCGTGTGTTCTCCAGTGTCTCTTAAGACATTGTGAGGATACCCTGGTGCGGCTGATACCACCGAATGGGATTCTTTTTGCGAAGCCGGCGTCGTCACGGTTGAGCAGGGCCGGGCCGTAGGATGTAAGGCTGTGGATTTGAATGAATTTCGGTTTCATGTTTCTTTCCTTTTCTATTTTGAATGGTTGGTTCTTCTTTTCGCCTAATTTATCGGCTATTTGTTTTTCTTTTCTGTATGTTTCACTTAGCAGAGCGAGAGTAGTAATCTCTAGCCACCCTTCTGCGGACGGTTTCCTCGTCGGATCTTCCATCACTTAGCACCAACCATGCGATGTCGGTTGGGTCAATCAGTTGCCCTTTTGATGACAGGAATCTAGCTAGGGTCCTTACCTCGTCTATCAGTGCGTCGTCTTGTGCTCTCAATAGCCGAACGAATCTCAGTTCCGACAGGTCGGCTGCGGCTAGAGCAGCACCCAGTCTGATGCCCGGTTTTAAAAAGGATGTCTGGTGAGCCATGAAGTTGAGGATGGTTGCCCAACGACGCTCAGCTTCGTCGCGTTTGGGGCCATCCCCATGGAGATAGCCACTTGGTTCCAAATAATTTGCAGCGAGCTTCCAGAAGGCCGGGTTTCCCGGATCATGAGCGTGTAATCTTCTGAGCTCCGCCATGTCACCTGTGCCAATGGAATTTTTCATTGCTCCGGCGATTCTCCAGATCAGGTGCGGCAGTGAAGATGATGCGCCTTCTTCTTTCCGGGTTTCTTTTTCAATGGGGAGATCATGTGGTTTCATCATTATTTTCTTCTCCTGTATTTGCGAAAAGGTCCTTGAACTGTTTTTTCGCGCAACCGTAGAAATAGCTTTCCGCCGAGGAAATGGCTCTGTAATGGCGTGCACCGGAATCCGGAGAGCTTTCGATTGCATCTTCGAGTTGTGCTTTTGCAAGTTCTAATAGTGTATTTTGCCAGCTTAGGCGTGCTGCCTTTTCATCTTTATCGATATCTTCGAAAAGGTTTTCGAAAAAGACGGCGTCAACATCCTTCTCTAGTGCGCGTAGCCAGGGGTCAGGATCATCATCTCGATAGTTGATCTTTTCTGGTGCTCCTTGAAACAAACTGCAAAGGGCGGGTTTGAGAACCTTTAGCCGGGCGTTCTTTGTGTCTTCTATTCTTGTTTTTCCCATTGATGCCAGGCGATCCCTGCCCTCTTTTGAAAAGAGAAAGGATCGAGGTTTCTTGGGGATACGAATGACACGTTCGTGATAGCCTTCTGTTTTTCCTTGTCCTCTAATCAAAGCTCTACCCAAAAAAAGAGTGTCATTTGGTCGAGGCCTACCGGAGATACCCGGCCGATAATCGCTGAATGTCATGAGCTGCACGGTTTTTGAGTATGAAAAGCCATCCCCTCCTAATGTGAGAGCTTTTTCCAGTTTTGTGTCTATGGGCGTCCATGGATCCCCAACATCACCATTTGAACCACCATCGTCTACCCTTGCTGCTTTTGTAGGTCGTCCTAAGGCTTCAGTTTTCCCATTACTTTGAACTAAACGAATTCTTCTGCAGATCTCCAGAAAATAAGGGTCGCACTGCGAAAGGTTGAGGGAAGACCCTTTTGCACCGTCCCAATCAGCCAACCAAAGCAGCGTATGGCCGTTTGTCTCGTGATAGCCAAAGTCTTTTATTAGAGATTCCCGGTTTTCTTCGTTTAGAAGGATTTCCAGATCTCGTGAAAACCTTGGCCCCCATCTCAACGATGGAGCGAATGTAACGCATGGCCGATTGCCGAAACCCCCGTTCATTCTGACGATACCGTAATTCCCGGCACCATAGAATCCCTGCATTGTTTGTAAGGTAATTAATGAGTAAAACCAGTGGTGAGGGCTTGGGGTACAGATGCGCTCTGCTTTGAGGTCATGATTCTTGGCTGTTGGAACGATATCAAGCGCGTCCGGTGTTTCGGCAGCAGACTTGAACTTTTTCAAGTTGCCCTCCGGCACGGGGGGCTGAAAAAACGCCGGTTTAGATAAATCTTTTACGACGAGTTGGTATGCTTCCCTGACTCCGCCAGCGAGATGTATAAGGCTTTGCTTCCATGTTTCCGGTTCTTCTACAGGTGGTGAGTTTCCCGAACGGTGCAACGCCATCGCAGAAAGCTGCACCAAGAAAGCGAACCAGGGGTGTTGTTGGTGATGGCGGAGGCCCGGAAAACCTTCCAGTCGGTCTTCCGAAGATGAGAGGGCCGCCAGGACTTCCGGCAAGGTGAAGTTGGTAATTGTTCCGCCCATGAGGCGAACCGGAATTATTTTCTCTTCCAGTAGGTCATAGTTTTGTGTGCTCACGGACACCTCCTTGTTTTTTTCTGTTTCTTTATAAAAACTCATCCGTTCCCTTTCTAGCTATCCGCATGTCTCAACCCACACCGGTCATAGATGAAAACGTTTTTTCCGAAAGAAAACTTCCATGCTGCAGCGGTTGTTAATGTGTGAGGTGCGATTTGTTCAGGTATACTCGGAGAAGCATCCTTGGCGATATCTCCAGCAAGCCACGCTGCAATGGTGAGTCGCCGCACCTTGTTGCCGAATGGGCTGATCAAGGGAGATTCGAATTCCACGAGCCGGTCGCCTTCGCCCAACCGTGTTTTTATACTCTGA
>JAABSF010000290.1 GCA_011390535.1 Deltaproteobacteria bacterium
ATATTACACTGAAGATGTTCGTAAAGAGGTAAAGCTTTGATAATAACCGGGTGTGGATCCGGTTGAGGAATCAAGGCCATATATACGCTACGATACAGGCCGCAGAACCCTCTGGTTCGGAGCGGTGGTGGGAGCAATACCTGCAGAGTGTTTTTATAAAACGATCTACGGCCCTCTTGTTGTTGAAGGATGACGAAAACCCATTGGGGGCCGTCATTACCATCTGTCCATTTTTCTGGTTTTTTGATTTTCCTCGTTTTGTCTTTCTCGCGATGTCACCTTTTCGGATCTGCAGTGCGTCATATAAACAGCGTTTGACTTGTGCTTGTCATGATCATACCATAGACTTAAGTATTGATGATCACGAGATATCTGCCATGGAGGGTCGGATGCGGACCACAATCAATTTAGATGATAAAGTTTTCCGGGATTTGATGCGCTTTACCGACGCCAAAACGAAGACCGAGGCGGTCAATCAAGCCATCGCCGAATGGGTGCGCCGCAAACGCATCGATCTCCTCCGGGCGAAACGAGGCAAGATCCCTTGGGAAGGCGACTTGGAGAAAATGCGTCGCCTGGACCTGGAGGAAAGCGAAGGGACGCATGGCTGACGTACTTGTGGACACCTCGGTCTGGATCGACTTTTTCCGCAGCGGACGCGGTCGTTCGGGCGACATCCTCGATGACTTGCTGGCCGAGGATCGCGTTCTACTCTGTGGTGTAGTCGAAATGGAAATCTTCCAGGGTCTGCGCGAAAAGGAACTCCGAGAAGTCCGGTCAGTTTTCCAGCTAATACCATACCTCGATACCACTCGCGAGGATTTCATCAAAGCGGGGCGACTCTGGAACAAACTCAGGAGGATGGGTATGACGATTCCTCCAACAGACTGCCTCATCGCCCGGTTGTGCATGGCGGGAAACCTGTCGCTTTTAACACTGGACAACCACTTTGAAAAGTTTAAAGAATTGAAGCGTGTCGACACCGACGGATGAGCCCCTTATCCAACGCGAAGAAATCAGGGCAATCGCGAAGTGGCGAAATCGTAGAGTTGACCATACGGCATTGAGATAGGGGGCGGAGGGATTTCCTAAAACGATTCTTCCTTGTTGGGCTTGACCGTCCTTTTCGGGTGATTACATTGAAAAGCGTAAAAGGAAGCTTCCCGTTGATATGCTTGAAAACACAATGTTTTCGGCTGAATTTGTTATGAGAATAAACAACTAAACCAGGAGGTGTGCCATGTACACTTGGTGGGATAGTCCGAACATTTTTTCAGAGATACGAAGAGCCAGAGAAGAGTTTGATCGGAGGCTTCACGGAGCAGGCGGGCCTTCGCATGGTGTGTATCCTGCGGTGAACGTCTCAGACGACGGTGAGAACTATTATGTCCGAGCGGAGGTGCCGGGGTTGAACGCCGAGAGCCTTGAGGTGACGGCGACCCATGACCGCTTGGTGATCAGCGGCGAGCGCTCAATGGATAAGCGTGAGGGAGTCAGCTATCACCGCAGGGAGAGAGATCATGGAACATTTAACAGGAGCTTCCAGCTGCCACAGACGGTGGATCCTTCAAAGGTGGAAGCCGCTTATGACAAGGGCATACTGGAGATCACCGTACCCAGAGCAGCTGAAGCAAAACCACGCAAAGTAAAGATAAAAGCGTGAAGAAGGGAGGGCCCTGTCATGACAAAAAAAGAGATGGAAGTGAAAGAGAAGAAAGCTATCGACAGCACTGAAGGAGAGCCGACAAAAAAAGGCATCTACTTTACTCCGCCCGTTGACATATTCGAAACTGAAGAAGCTATCACCCTGCTGGCTGATGTGCCTGGAGCGGCAAAAGAAGGGTTGGATATCGACCTGAGGGAAGGTGTTTTGACGATAACAGCGGATGTAGAGGAGCCCGAGCAAAAAGGTGAGCCGGTCTACAAAGAGTATGATGTGGGCGGGTTTACCAGGCGATTTCAGATAGGAAAAGAGATCGATCAAGAGAAGATAACCGCTGAGCTGGAGAGCGGGGTATTGACGGTCCATCTTCCCAAGGCGGAGAGTTTGAAGCCTAGAAAGATTCCGGTGAGTGTAGGATGAGGCCGGTCGAAAGTGAGTCCGGTGTAGGTGTTTTGTCCGGTGGTGTTGTGTGAGGTGAATAAATAACCCCGAATGGAGGTGGGTCCAATAACGGTGATTCCGTTGGAAGGGCCCACCCTCATTTTGTAAGAGAGTCGAGCGTGTCCCATTATGGAATCTCTCTCATTAAAAATTAGCAAAGCGTGAAAATTTTGCCCTATCGGTCAAATGTCCTATTTTCTCCACCTGTGTTTTCGTGTAGACTTATAAATAGATAGATGGGTACGCTCTTACGTCCCCACATAGAAAGGAGCTACGATTATGAGGTGGTTGAAAAGAAAAAAAGCCCGCAAGGGTCAGGGAATGACCGAGTACATAATTATTGTTGCGCTGATAGCTATTGCGGCCATTGGGGTAATTACCTTGTTTGGAGATAACATCAGGGCTTTGTTTGGGGCGGCTGCCGACGCCACCGCAGGTGTTCAGGATGCGGAGACCAAATCCAACACCACGGATCCCAAGCTACTGAAGTCCAAGACGTTAAAGAACTTCAACAAGGGTAATAAGCCGAGGTAATCTAAGGTTTTTAAGGTTTCTAAGGTTTCTACGGGCCTTTTTGTATCGGCTCAGTGGTGGAAAACTATAATGCTATTTCCCGCCTTATTTGCGCTTACAGGCCGGTCGGCTCGACGTCCTTGGTCTTGTGGTTTTATTCTTGGGTCAGCTATTAAATGACTTCTTCGTCTATAGCCTCTCCCGACCCAGTGGCTCACTCCTTGCTTTTTGTTCTTTGCGCAATCTGCGTTTGGACTGATCTGAGAGAACAACTAATCTATGATTGGGCCACGGTGCCGGCAATGGTTCTTGGCCTTGCAGTGGCATGGTTTCAGGGAGGGACGGATCTGTTTGTTTCGAGCTTACTTGGCGGAGTGGTGGGTTTTGGAACATTCGGGTTGCTTTGGTATCTTGGCTTGATGATGTCGGGTGATGTTTTCTTGATAGGTGCGGTGGGTTTTTTGCTTCGGTTCCCGCTTGTGATGTGGGCGATGTTATACGCATCTCTTTGCGGTGTAGTTGTGGCCGTTATCTGGACTGTCGCCCACGGGCAGACACGTCAGGTTTTAGATAATTTCAAGCTCATCTTTCAAAAAGCTTGGAGCAAGAAGACGAAAAAAAAGAGAGTGGAGACAACTCCCTTTCCTTTCGGTGTCGCCATAGCAGGGGGAGCGCTGTGGGCGGCCGGCATGGCTTATTTTCCCATATTGGGTATAGGGCTCATTTAAACGGACAAGGCAACCGGCTCAAATTCAGGTATCAGTGTTTCGTGCGACGCAGAAACAAGTATCAGAGTTCTCCCCATATTGTGCGCGCCAGCTCAGGGGCCAGCCTTTTTAGATCTCTTCTTGGGTGAGGCAGGCGCATGACGTTTTGTGGGTATATGACATCTTTATTGACCTTTTTTAAGTAATAATGAGGGCGCTTTATTATAGGTTGCACCGTCCACGTGGATTTATCATCCGGATTGTAATAAACCGAGGCGACTCTGACCCGTTTGAGGTCCAAGTTTCTTCTCATCACTCCCTTAAGTTTCATGATTACATCATTTATCATGCGCCCAGACCTGAAGGTTGTATCAACAATCAAAAGATTGTGGTGCTTGTTTATACGTTCTTCCAGATAAGGGATCCCTATGACATTGGTGCGATAGCTCAAGTGGCTCTTGGTTGTGTTGATGGAGACATGGTCAAGTTTGTGTGAGGTGTCGCCGGTCTTTTTTTGCCGGTATTTGAAAACTTCATGGACCGGAAGCCCTACAGAGACACCTCCCGGCCAAAGGGCTATCAAAAAATCGGGGATGAAGGATGTGTCCAGACTTACATTAACTCCCAGTTTCATGGCATCCAGGAGAAGCTCACGGGCTCCTATGTAATGATAATCATTCCGATTGGATGGCACCCGGTTTCCGTCCAGCCCGGTTGATTCGGTTTGTTCGGTTAATCCGGCCTGCTTATGGGATGATCGGTGGGTTTCCTTTTGCATGTGAACATTTTCCACGGGGAAAGGTTCTTCCCGACGGACTATCTCCCAAACCGCCGGATCTTTTGCCTTAATCGCCTTGTCTTCAGGATCGTCTTTATCAAAATGATCAGCAAGCTCATGAGGATAATCTATCCACATATCTCCTGAATAGCTCTCCAGAAAAATATGGGGAAGCTCATGCCAGACGTGTTTTTCGGGCTTATTGTGGAGGGTGGCCACCATTATCTCCTTCGGTGCATTCGCCCGCGCTCGTTTTTCGAGCGTCTCCACAATTTTGTGTATGGTTTTGCCCGACTCATATACATCGTCAAGGATCAACAGCCCATCTTCCGGACATATGACCTTGATTACATGATCAAGCCCCTTTACCACCACTTCTTCTTGCCTGCCTATTCCCACATATGACTCAGTCCCTACTGTGGTGTGATTCATGAAAACACCGTGGCTCCTGTAATAGGCATCCACAGCCAAACCGACAGGGGT
>JAABSF010000291.1 GCA_011390535.1 Deltaproteobacteria bacterium
AGAACATAAAAATAAGGAGGCTTTGGAGGAAATGGTCGGGGGTTTTATCTTGAAGGGTTGGAGGAGAGCCAAGGATGCGCTGATAGATGCAAAAAAACATGGTTGCGGTGAACACAAGGTAACAGCGATGACTCATCTACTTTTGGGATATGTAGCGCTGAGCGCCGATAAAAATGCAAACGGAAGAGATCTCTTTAATAAAGCTTTGGATCTTGATCCGAACCTTTCATATCCATCGGGTCTAAAAGAGAGTTATCAAAAGGCGTTATTTGCAATTTTAAAGAAATCCAGACAGATTCAGAAAACACCTTTGACACCGGAGGTTTGCAATAAAGCGGCGATAGAGAGACTACGCCACCTTATGAATGAAATTTTTACGTATCTTGTTTATGACCTTGTTTATGACCGAATGTCGGAGTGCAAAGCCGGGATCAAGCAGGCTCTCGCGTTGTCCAAAAAACAGAAATGCGAAAAACGCAATATTACTGCAATGATATACCTCTTGAAAGGGGTGTTTGAGTTTCGAGCCGGGGCGCGGACATTAAGACTCCAAGGGTGGATAGATGCTCTCAAAATTAATCCCAAAATATCACTTCCCAAAAGGCTGCAGACACGGGACACTGTGGCCCATTTTGAACAGGTCAAACACTTTTTCCACAATTATGAGTGGTTGCCTGCAAAATCTTTCTATGATGAGAACCTTAAGACCGAGTGTCGAACGGATGTTGATTGCGGCCGTGATAAGGTTTGCCGAGAGGGGTATTGTATTGGTTCAAAGAGGCGCACTGCCGGCGAAGAGCATGGACGGGGTGCTGCACCGACGATAGCCGGAGGTCATGCGGACTCTCCCAACCGAAAGTCGTTAAAGCCCCCGGATAAAAAAAAGAAGCGTGTGTTTTCAAACAAAGGGACTGTTGAGTTTGGCTTAAATGGGAAGTTCAGGTATGGAAAGCACTCAACTGAATTTGAAGATTATGATGAAATAGAAACAAAAAGTGTTCAGTTTTCGGGTGAACTTTATTTAGGCTACTTTTTGAGTGATTACTTCGTATTTGGGGCTTTTATTATGAGCGGTGCGAGCTGGTCTAATCCAGCAGAAAGCACTAAATATACTAGTGTTTACATTGGTGGGGGAATTGTACCCGGTCTTGCTTTTCCTGTAGGCGATGGGGCGGCTTTCTATGTGGATGGAATATTAGGCTATGGATATGCCAAATCAGAGTTTGGCAGTGATAGTTCCGCGAAGACAAACTCGGTAGTCCTTGGAGGTGAGTCCGGAGTAAAGATTATAGTGGGCAGGAAAATTTTGATGCGGATAGGTTTGCGGCCGACTTATTGGATTGGAAAGAACAAGTGGGATGAACACTATACAAAAGCTAGATCGACAGACTTGTATTTTGATTTTGTAGTCGGGTTTTCCTATTGGAAATGAATTTGATTGGGTCGATAATATCTTTGATTAAACAAATCTCTAATACGCTCCACATAATTTCTTAACTTTGAGTTCATATAAATCTTTATAATGACCGAGCGTCGGATTTCTTTGCTGGTACTGATGATGGTGCCGGTGCTGGTGCTGGAATTACGACGACTCTGTTAAAGAGTTTTGTGGAGTCAGCCCTAAACGGCTGATCTTTCTTGTTTTGCCGGATAGTTTGATCATAAGATGCACTGAATTTAACATGTCCGGTCGGCACTGTAACAGCGGGATTCAGGAGATGTCATGAGCAAAGAGACTGTTTTAATAGTCGATGACGAAGAAGATATTTTGGAGTTGGTTCGTTATAACCTGAGAAGGGAAGGTTATCAGACGATTTGTGCCGCCACGGGAGAGGATGCGCTGTATGAGGCGGCAGACAAGTTGCCCGATGTTATTATCTTGGATTTGATGTTGCCCGGAGTTGATGGGCTGGAGGTATGTAAGAGGCTCAAAGCTGAACCAAAAACTACGACTATTCCTATCATAATGCTCACCGCCAAGAGTGAAGACGCTGATGTGGTGACAGGGCTGGAGCTTGGGGCGGATGATTACATCACCAAGCCCTTTAGCCCGAGAGTTCTTCTGGCAAGGTTGAAGGCTATAGTGCGGCGGTCCCGGAAATCACTTCCCGAGGAAAACACTATCGTAAAAGTTCATGATTTGGTGGTGGATCCCACGCGCAGGAGGGTGGTGGCCGGTGGGCGGGAGATAGAGCTGACGGCAACGGAGTTCGGTATCCTGCTTTATATGTCCCAGAGGCCGGGGTGGGTTTTCACCCGAAGTCAAATCATAAACTCCGTCAAGGGGCGTGATTACCCTGTTACCGAACGTTCGGTAGATGTTCAAGTTGCGGGTCTTAGAAAAAAGTTAGGTGATCACGGGCATTTTATTAAAACCGTGAGAGGGGTCGGCTATCGCTTCGAAGAGTGAGAGGGCGGTGGCGGTTTATGGTAAGGCTCGGATATGCGCCTTGTCTAAATGGATTACTCCAATGATCAGGGGTTCGGTGCTAATTTTCCCAAACGGAGAGTTTCATGGCTCGTAACCGTAAGCTGCTTTGGCAGATTTTCATTCCCTTTTTCTTGATTGTGATGGTCTCTCTATCGGCGGTGGCTTGGTATGCCTCGAATTCTTTGTCTCGGTTCTACAGAAATCAGGCAAGGCGGGAGCTGAGAGAGAGAGCCATGATCATAAAGAGCCTTGTGGAGGAGGATATCCAGAAAGGGAAATATGATTTGGTGAACCGTCGATGTCGTGAATTGGGAAGAGCTACATCTACTCGGGTAACGGTTGTGTTGAGGTCGGGCGAGATAGTAGCGGACTCAGATGAAAACCCTGAAGAGATGGATGATCATTCTAAAAGGCCGGAGATTAGGAAGGCTTTTAAGGGCGAGATTGGGGTTGCATCCCGTTATAGCAAGACTCTTGGCAAGGAGATGATGTATCTAGCGGTTCCTCTTCATGGAAGAACGGTTGAGAGAGCCTTTGGAAAAGACGATGATGACGAGGTTCGTGCAGGGGCAAAGGCGAGGGCAAAGGCAAAAGCTCCTATTCGGGCTTTTGTGAGAGTCTCGGTTCCCGTTAAGACTATAAAGGAGAAAACAGCCTCCATGCATAGGGACATACTCACCGGGGGCGCGGTTGTGGCTTTGTTGGCGGTGTTGGTGAGTTTTTGGGTGTCTCATCGCATCAATAGTCCGATTTTGGAGATGAAGAGAGGAGCTGAGCGGTTTGCCCGAGGAGAGCTGGATTACCGTTTGGCTACCGGTGAAAACGAGGAGGTGGCTGCTCTTGCAGACGCCATGAACAATATGGCGCAGCAGCTCGGAGAGAGGATAGATCAGATAACAAAACAGAGAAATGAGCGAGATGCGGTTTTGTTCAGCATGGTGGAGGCGGTTTTTGCGGTGGATATGGAGGAGCGGTTTATTCGCTGCAACCGGGCTGCTAAAATATTGTTCGGGGTGGGCGAGGACGAGGTGGTTTTGAAGCGACCTTTCAGGGATGTGATAAGGAACTCGGATTTGGAAAGTTTTGTTACCAAAACACTCTCGGCGTCTGAAGCTGTTTCAGGTGAGATTCGTTTCCATAGCGGGAGAAGCAGATATTTGCACGCTCAAGGAGCGGGGTTGCGAGATGAGAGCGGAGAGAGTATGGGGGCTCTCATAGTCTTACATGATGTTACGAAATTGAAACGGTTGGAGGCAATAAGAACTGAGTTTGTTGCTAATGTTTCACATGAGCTCAAGACCCCCATTGCGTCCATAAAGGGATCGGCGGAGACTCTCAAAGATGGTGCCATTGATGATCCGAACGGCGCCAAACAATTTTTGGATATGATCGTTCGCCACACAGCAAGGTTGGCTTCTATCATCGATGACTTGTTAATCCTGTCAAGAATTGAACAGGACGAGAGTGATGAGATGGAGGATATGAGCTTGGCCCCGATTTCGCCGGTTTTGCATTCGGCGATGCTGGCTGTGCGTGAGAAGGCTAAACAAAAGGATATTGAGTTCAAGGTGGATTGCTCATCGTCTTTACACGCCTTTATCAGTCCGCGGTTGCTTGAGCATGCGGTGATCAACTTGCTGGATAACGCGGTGAAATATAGTGACAAGGGAGGGAGTGTGAAGCTTTCAGCGTTGGAAGAAGAAGACAGGGTGGTCATGACTGTTGAAGATCAAGGTTGTGGAATATCTGAAGAACATCAAGAGCGTGTGTTTGAGCGTTTTTATAGAGTCGACAAGGCCAGGAGCCGTAAGTTGGGTGGGACGGGGCTGGGGTTGGCGATTGTGAAACACATTGCGACAGCTCACAATGGTTCGGTTAAGGTGGAAAGTGAGCTTGGCAAAGGGAGCCGATTTACCATCAGTTTGCCTAAATCTTGAGGCTCTATTCTTTGTTTGCGGGTCTACGCGGTAGCACGATCCAAAGGGGGGATCGGCCGGGCTGGAGTCTGCGCAGGGCTCGAAACAGCCGGACGTCGCTGTTTGAAACTCCCCTTCGGGGAGCTTCGTCAGCGACTCGTCAAAGTGGTTTCAGTCCTTCGGACAGCACCACTTGGATACGCCGGCTTTTTGGGACT
>JAABSF010000292.1 GCA_011390535.1 Deltaproteobacteria bacterium
GCCAACCTGCACCTATTATCAAAACCGCCCCCCCACTCGTCATCTCTATGATTGGTTCGTTTAGCCAGAAACTGAGTAATCAGATAACCCTCCGAACCCATAATCTCAACACCGTGATAACCAGCCGCACAAGCAGCTTCCGCGCAATCCGCATAGTCTTCTATGGTCTGAAGAATTTCATCCGAAGTGAGCTCTCTTGGTGTAAAGGGGTTTATTGGAGCACGGATCGCAGACGCGCTCACAATGTCGGGATGAAACCCATAACGACCGGAGTGAAGAATCTGGAGAAAAATGATGCCCCCCTCATTTCGTACCGCTCGGGTTACCTTCTCATGCAGATCCATGTTTTTCGACCTGGAGAGCACACCTCTCAACCCGGGTGTCAACCTCCCTTCGCTGTTGGGAGCAACGCCCCCGGTGATCATAAGCCCCACCCCGCCCCTTGCACGCCGGGCATAGAATTCCGCCAGCGCATCTCCGCCGTCCGGCACTTCTTCCAACCCGGTATGCATGGATCCCATAACAACCCGATTGGGAAGCTCCAGCGCACCGATCGATAAAGGGCTCATTAGATTCTTGAAACGATTCATCGGCCTCTCCTCTCTGCATTTTTCTGCACTTCGGGTATCAACATTCGAATGAATCACCCTTTATTTTCTTCAGCCGGCTCTTTACATCTCCTCTATCGAGTTGTAAATCATTAAGAATAAGAGCTCACAACGAAAGGATTTTTTACAGATGATAAGAGGTACTTTTACAGCATTGGTCACACCTTTCAAGGATCACGAGGTTGATGAAGAGAGCTTCCGTAAGCACATACAGTTTCAAATTGATAACGGCGTAAACGGGATAGTTCCCTGCGGTACGACAGGTGAGACGGTGACCCTTACACCGGAGGAGTATAAGAAGGTAATCTCCATCGCAATTGAAGAGGCAAAGGGAAAAGTCCCGGTGATAGCCGGAACCGGCAGCAATAACACCGAGACGGTTATAGAGACCACAAAAGTAGCCGGAGACCTCGGAGCCGATGCGTGCCTGGTGGTCACCCCGTATTATAATAAGCCTCCACAAGAAGGCTTATATCAACACTACACCCGAGTAGCCCGGGAAACCAAGATCCCGATAGTGCTTTATAACGTCCCTTCCCGGACAGGTTGCAACCTGGAACCAAGAACAGTAGCGAGGCTCGCGGAGCTGGACCAGATTATCGCATTGAAAGAAGCTTCCGGACAGCTCAAACAGGTCTGCGATGTGATCTCTTTGTGCAAAGACAAAATTACGATTCTCTCCGGAGACGACTATCTGGCCTTTCCTATCATGAGCGTAGGAGGACACGGAGTAATCTCTGTTGCTTCGAATGTTATCCCCGAGGGTATATCATCCATGATAAGCGCAGCTCTCAGTGGAGATTGGGATAAGGCAAGAAAGCTTCACTACAGGTATAAAGACCTATGCGACATGCTCTTTATAGAGACCAACCCGATCCCGGTAAAGACGGCATTGGCCATGATGGGTAGAATGCAACCCGAATTCAGACTCCCGCTCTGGAGGATGTCGCAAAAAAACGAAGGACCTTTGGCGGAAATTCTTTTTCGACACCACCTCATCAAAACGAGGCCTCTTTATGATCAACGAAAGATGGCGGACTGACGTCGGACGTGCTTCATTCATGAAACAAACCGCGATTCAAGTGTATCATGAGCAATTGTTTTCCAAAGACCAGCAGGTACAATTTTTTGTTTGATCGCTATCCCTCGCTCAAGAAGGTGCTACCTGTGGTCGATCTCGGTCTCTATCCCACACCCGTAGATTCATTAGCCAATCTCTCCCGCCATTTTGGTCATGATATCAGAATCAAACGAGATGATCTCACAAGCTCCATATACGGCGGCAACAAAGTCAGAAAGCTTGAGTTTCTCCTTGGGGATGTTCTGAGCCGCGGATATGAGAACGTCCGAACCTTGGGAGGGATCGGTTCTCATCACCTTCTGGCCACCGCAAGGTTTGCATCAAGCGTTGGGTTACAGGTTTGGGCCGTTACATTTCCACAACCTATGACAACACACACTCTCGCTGTAAAAAACGCCATCGCCGAAGAAAATATACGACTGTTTCCAGCACGCAGCCTTATGGACGTTCCACGTTCTTTTTGCAAAATGCTGACGGCCTCAACTCGGGAACAAAAGAAGCTTTATCCGATACCTGCAGGCGGCTCCTCCTCTTTGGGTGTTTTGGGTTATGTATCCGCAGCTCTTGAACTGGCGGAGCAAATAAAAAGGGGAGAGACTATAAAGCCCGACATTATAGTGGTCCCGCTTGGAAGCTGCGGGACGGCGGCAGGTCTTTTGCTGGGGCTGAAAATTGCAGGGTTGCCTTGTACGATACACGGTGTGCGAGTCACAAGCTCAATCGTCGCCAACAGCTTTAATGTGTACCGTCTCGCCTGGGACGCGGCGAGGCTCCTGAATCGTCTAGGTGTTCCAGCCATAAGTGCTCTTTCCCGCCCCCTCGGCAAAACTTGTGTGAAGCTTCGCATCTCCGGCGAACAACTTGGAGGTGGTTATGGCCACATCACTCGCGGGGCACAAGAAGCCCAACGCCTCTCCGCCGACCTGGAAGGTCTGACGTTGGATCCAACATATACATCAAAGGCCATGGCTCACATAATCAGCGAATGTAAAAGGTTGAATAGCAGGAAACAAAAGAAGAAATATAAGTTCTTGTTTTGGTACACTCTATCATCAATGAAAAGGACGAGAGAATGCTCATAGCAGGTGACATCGGTGGCACGAAAACGATCCTGACCCTCGTAGACCCGAAACGAGGCGCAAGAGACCCACTATACGAACATACATTTTCGAGCAAAGATTTCGATTGTCTTGAAGATATCATAAACGAGTTCTGGAAAGAGGCGGGGGCCTACCCGGGCAAGCTCGGTGAGATGCTGCTGGAAGGTTCTTTCGGTGTCGCAGGTCCGATTGTAGATGGATGCGCAAAGCTCTCGAACCTACCTTGGGTTATTGACGCAAAGAAGCTCAAAAGTAGCCTTGGTTGGAAATCAGTAGTTTTGTTAAATGATCTGGAAGCTGTGGCGTGGTCGGTTTCCCGCTTGGAACGTGAAGATGTTGTCTCAATTTATGATCCTAACCCAATAGCCGCAGGAGATGAAAGACGAGGTAACATAGCTGTGGTGGCGCCCGGCACCGGATTGGGAGAAGCTTTTCTCAGTTACATCAGCTCTCATGAAATAGAAAAGGGGCTTGTACAGGGCCACATAGCCTCGGCCAGCGAAGGCGGTCATACCGAATTCGCTCCTGCTGATGAGGAACAAATAGAGCTTCTGCGTTATTTACAGCAACGCTACGATCACGTCAGTTACGAACGGGTAATATCCGGCCTGGGCATTCCCAACATATATGACTTCTTTCACGACACCCACAGATATCCCGAGCCCAAAGAGTTTCGTGAGATCATTGTCAACGCCCGAAGAGACGGCAATGATCTTACCCGGATATTGCTGGACGCCGCTCGGGCATCCCGCACTTCCACAGGTATGCAGTGTCCCATCGCTGAAGCTGTTTTAAGGCTTTTTGTTAGAGTGCTCGGCCAAGAGACCGGCAACATGGCTTTGAAGGTTAACGCAACCGGAGGCGTGTTCCTGGCTGGAGGAATTCCACCAAGAATACTTGATATTTTACAAGAAGGAGAGTTCATAGAGGCTTATCTTTCAAAAGGCAGAATGACCGGTGTCGTTAAACATATGCCGGTGGATGTCATTACGAACCCAAAGTGTGCTCTTCTAGGAGCGGCCTATTATGGGCTTCGCAGGCTTCCTTAAGACTAAGGAAAAATAAATAAAGAACTGATTCCGTTTTTTTCAAACCTTATAGACTAATGAGAACATCAAATGAGCAGTAAACAATCAAAAAAAACAAAAGACCTGGATCGCAGACAGACCGCATGGTTTCAATTGGTCTCCTGCGCCGGGGCGTTCATCGACCGATACAAAGGTGAGGTGTCTACCGCAGTAATAAAAGATGTCGTCAATTTACAGGCGTGTGTCGAAAAAGTCTTGGAGGTGGAGGGAGTCCAACCTATATCCGACAAAAGCTTTGAATAGAGTTTTCGACCTTTTCTCACCTATATAAACCGACCGGTGGAGCATTTACCCCTGGTGCGTCAACCTACCTGGAGCAGTTGGACAATTTGCGCATTCAAAAACCATTCGATACAGCCGGTTTTCGACATCCTCCATATCCTCCATCCGATCCATCCCGTTAATGCAGCCGGCATAAAGCAAAAGATATAGCCCCTAAACACAAGCATCACGAAAAAGGAGAGACGGAAGTTCAACACTCAAGGATCACACGAAGCGTTGGACGCTCCGATGGTTCCGGGCGCAAGACACCAATCCCCGGATTCGTCATTGTCTCCGGCGACATTCGGGTTCCGGCCCATGTAGCCGCCGGTGATCAAACCCATGGGAGCCGGGTTGTCACTCCACCCATCCGGAAAACGCGGTGTAGCCAAAAAACCTCCCCAACGG
>JAABSF010000293.1 GCA_011390535.1 Deltaproteobacteria bacterium
CAAGAGCATAACAGTTGGGCGCAATCAATACCCTTTACATACTCCATGGCGATGTAGTAGCGGCCTTCGATCTGCCCGAAATCCAAGACATCGACTATTTTGGGATGATTCAACTGCACCATCACCTTCGCCTCAGAGATAAACATCTCCACAAACTCGGGATGGTCTGCTCTCTGGGAAAGAATTCTCTTCACCACCAAGGTTTTTTCAAACCCGTGCGCACCCGTCGTTTTGGCTTTAAAGATCTCAGCCATCCCTCCTTCCGCCAACTTCTTGACGAGGAGATATCGCCCAAATTGTAAGGGTAAAGACCTGCTATTTTTCACTTTATCTCTCACGGGGTGACTCTACCACAACATTTTCATTTTGGATAACCCCACAAGTGTATTTTGAAACACATGTTAAAGACTCTGTTAATCATTGCATTTATTAGAGCCCTTAGAAGATATCTTTTTTGGCAACCGTTTCAAGCCTCCAAGAAAAGCCCATAGACCAAGGAAAACAGGCAAGGCGCCCATCACTAACCCACCCACTATGAGGTCGCTCACGGGCTGCTCTAGCTCATCTGTAATGAAAGCCAAAACAAGACCCAATACTATAAACCCACCGAAGGTAAAAAGAATCACCCCAAGTGACATCAACAAAGGCGCCCACGGAGAACCCTTAGTGGTACGCCAGCCGCCGGGTAGCGGCGAAGATGATGCATTAGATGCAGCCTGCATCTGCGCTGCTGATGAGACCTGAGACGGCACTGCTGATTCGGCTTGAATCATTCCCTGCGATGCAACATGCACAGCAACCTGTGCAGCCACCGCTCCAGCCCCTTCCGGCGTTGCCTCAATTCCAGCGTTTATTTCAATTTCGGCCGCTTGCTGAACCTGCTGCTCTTTTCTAAGCCGCTTCGTAAGAACCACCGCCCATATCCACTCGATAATCAGCACAGATGCGGCGGTTCCTATCAACCCTACAGTAACGTATTGTCTCGTGTCGCTTGTATAAAGACCGGCAGCGTTCACACTTGAGGTTACGAACAACGGAAAATCATACAAACCATGCAAAAGCATCGGCCAGAAGAGAGCCTTGAACAGATAAAAACCCCTTTTGTTTCCATCGGGTGGAAACCGGTATTGGCCGATGTAGTAGCCCATTATCGCGCCTAGAAAAGCATGACAAGGAACTGCCGTTACCGCCCTGGCAATCGCAATCGTCAGGCCCCCTTGCATGGTATAGAGAACATTTTCCAGAGTGGCAAAACCCAGAGAACCCACCACACCGTAAACAATTCCGTCCATGGGCTCATCAAACTCTTTGTGACGGGATGCATAGAAGAAAACAACAATGAACTTAAAAAACTCTTCTGGAATCGCAGCCACTAAAAAGGCAGTCGAGATACCTGATAACCAAGGATCCGAAATGCTGTCTGTAAAAAAAAGCTTTACAGGCCCACCTGTCATCAAAACAGGGATTACGCTCAATATGCTTAAGGCAAAGGTCGTCCAGATGACCTTTTGGGGCTCCGGGTAGACATCTCTTGAGTGAAAATACCATATAAGCAATAATGATGGCAGAATTGCCGTCAAAGCTAAAAGTGCGTAAATCAAGGCACACCTCCGTTTGCAACAAGAGCCATCCTTCCACCATGCCCAGAGGCATTTTAGAAGGACACCGGATTTTATCAACCTTGACAGCGTTGCCACAAGCTTATAATTGCTTTTGCAGAAAACTATTTTTAGTCTCAGAGTGTCGGAACATTCGGAGCATCCTGTTGGAGCATCCAAAAGTTAGAGATAAAGATTAACTCAGAGGCAGTATAAGAACTCTGCTCTGCAAATCATGAAGATAGGAGTCGGCCTTGGCTGAAGTCCGATTCAAAAACGTAACGAAGAGCTTCGGAGATGTCACTGTGATCCCAAAGTTGGATCTTGTGATCCCCGACAAAAAATTTGTGGTGCTGGTAGGACCATCCGGTTGTGGAAAATCAACCACCTTGCGGCTCATAGCGGGTTTGGAAGAGGTCTCATCAGGGTCTCTTTTCATCGGCGAGAATAAGGTCAACAATGTCTTGCCTCGAAACCGCGACATTGCAATGGTTTTTCAGTCCTACGCACTCTACCCTCATATGAATGTATGGGAGAACCTTGCCTTTGGTCTCACTTTGAGAAAAATTGATAAACAGGAGATCCGAAAACGAGTAAAAGAGGTTTCAAAAACACTGGGTCTGGAAATGTTTCTAAAGCGTCGCCCAAAGGATCTGAGCGGAGGACAGCGACAAAGGGTGGCCATGGGGCGCGCAATCGTGAGAAGACCCTCTGTGTTTTTGTTCGACGAGCCGTTGTCAAACCTCGACGCAAAACTAAGAGCCGAGATGAGGCGAGAAATAGCTAAGCTTCACAGACGTCTCGAGACCACAATTGTATATGTAACCCACGATCAGGTGGAGGCTATGACCCTGGCCGACTGCGTGGTCGCCATGAAAGACGGTATAGTTCAACAGATGGGCGAGCCGTTGGAGCTCTATAGACGCCCTGCTAATTTGTTTGTAGCGGGCTTCATCGGCACCCCACAAATGAACTTCATAAATGGGGAAATTGAAGCTTCGGGCAGAGATGCCAAGATCGTAACCAAGGGGATGGAACTGCGCCTCTCTTCCCGTTTTTCCGGATTTGATAAAGAAGATGTAAAAGAGGTAGTTGTCGGGATAAGACCTTCGGATCTTGTAGTTAGCCCATCATCTAAAGATAGTTTGGCGACAATAAAGGCATCCGTAGAAGTCCGCGAACCCATGGGAGCCGAAGTTTTTCTCTCTCTGGACAGTGAGGCAGGTCCTTTACAGGCAAGAGTTGAAAACCATCACAAAGTGGATGTGGGGGATACCATCACCTTTGGAATCCCGGAAGATAAGATGCATCTATTCAACAAAGAGACCGGAGTGTCTATGCTCTCCCTTGATGACGAAAAACCGGCTGCCGAATAAACAATGATTACTTCGGTATCAGGACCGGTTATGGATCCCTTTTTCGAGTGGCGGCGAGAAAAGAGAAACCAAAATCGCAGACTCAAATGACACGGCGTGAAGAAGATGAAGGAAAGCCAAAAGTCAAATACAGAATATGGCAAGTCTCCTTATCGCCCGAACGGAGTGGTCATAATTCTGGTTTTGACCATACTGGTCACCATAGCGTCATATTTTTCACGGCTGCGCCCCGAAAAGAGCGGGTCTACGCTCACGCTCTGGCACTCCTACATGGGTGATGAACACAAGGCGCTGGAAAAACTCGTCAGACAATTTAACGCTAAAAACAAAGACATCCAAGTTCGGCTTCTGAACATCTCTTTCGATAACCTCCCTCAAAAATTGACCAACGCTATACCCAGAGGACACGGGCCGGATCTGTTCATTTTCGCCCATGACCGTTTAGGAGACTGGACGGGAAAAGAGCTGTTGGAACCAATCGGCTTTTGGGTAAATCCAAATATGGAAAAGATGTTTTTACCGGGTATATTGAGAGCGTTTACGGCGGAAAATGCTCTCTTCGCTCTACCGCTGACTTATAAAAGCGTCGCGCTCTATTATAATAAGAGGCTCGTAGAGAAACCGCCTGAAACAACCCAAGAGCTGATCTCCCTGGGCCGCAAGCTGACAAACAGACAGGCCGGAAGATATGGTTTGGTCTACGAGGCCACCGATATTTATTTCCATGCCCCGTGGCTCTTCGGCTTCGGAGGAAACCTCTTGACCGGAGATTCCTGCTCTTTCAAACCCGCCATCAATTCAAAAGAAGCTCTCAATGCCCTTCGATTCGCACGCAAGCTGGCAGGACCTAAAGGGATTGTTCCTCCCGAGGTCACCGGACAACTCGTGGCGACACTCTTTAAAAACGGTAAAGCAGCTATGGCGGTCTCAGGCCCCTGGTTCTTGTCCCAAATAGGTGACAAGCTGAGAGACGACACTCCTTACGGAATAACCATTCTACCAGTCGTGTCAGCCACCGGAAAACGTGCGACGCCCCTTCTCTCGGCAGAGGGGGTCTTCATGAGCTCAGCCTGCCGTGACAAAAAAGCCGCCTTCAAGGTCATGAAATACCTCACAAGCGATTCTTCTTCATTATATAGGCTTAAACACGCAAGACAGCTCCCTGCAAACAAGGTCATTGACGGAAGATTGCAGAGCTTGGATCCTTTGTTAACCGCTTTTAAGGAGGCCGGAAAACATTCCAGGCTGACGCCGGCGACACCAATGATGCGAATGATTTGGCAGCCATACAGTAAAGCTTTGTCGGCAACCATCTCCAGAAGTGCGGACCCTAAAGAGTCCCTAAAAGAGGCTGAATGGGAGGTCAATCAAACCCTTGGAGCCTGCCTGGCAGCCAAAAGTTGCAGATCTGAAGGATCGGATAGATGACCCGTGAAACCGAAAATAAATCCATTCGAGGCTTGATTTTAACTTATGGGATCATCGCGGTCTTTGTTTCACTAATTGTCTGGATCATCGCCTTGAGGACTGTAAACATCGCAGTTAAGGAAGGAAACGAACAAGCCGCCCT
>JAABSF010000294.1 GCA_011390535.1 Deltaproteobacteria bacterium
CACAAATAAATAGACACATCGCCAAGAAAGATCCCTCTCCGGAAGCTGTGCAGAAAACAACGCCTTCACTTGTGACACATCCTCGGGCGACATTCCGGCGGCCACAAGACGGCCGCCGTAACGAGGCTGACCCCTTTGAGATCTCTCTTCTTCAAACCAAGAGCGCACCAGGCCCTTGGAAAACCTCTTCTCCCCTCTCAACTTCTCCAAGGATGTTTCGACCTTCTCAAACCCTGCATCATAAAGTGACCGGACAAGTTCATCGGTGCTCCAATTCATCAGTGGATCCGTAACCTCATTGAATATGGACTCTTCAGCCGTTTTTGTCTTTTCACGCAAGATCTCGACTCCCGGATCATCCGAAGACCACTCGATTAACTCGTAAAGTCGTTGCCCCATTTTAGGTACGCTTTGCACCAACACCAGACTCCCCCCTTCAACAAGCAACTCTTTCAAGCTCTTCAATTGAGACACCGTGGGAAGCCCGGGCGACTCCGGGTTCATGGTTAAAAGATTCCTCGCCAAAATCAGGTCAAACCTTACTCCGCCATCACCTCTTTCTTTCAACTGTTCTGGAATCCCGGATAATCCGCCCACAAGGATTACAGGCCTCACCAGATCCGGCAACTGTCCCGCAAAATGTTTTAAAACTTCCCTTTCTTCATGATTTGAAACAAGACTCCACACTCCTCCGTCGGGAACAAGCCTCAGGGCCTCCCAACTCAACAACCCACTCCCAGCGTTAACATCCAACACCAAATGATGGCGTGCCAACGGAATAAAACTGAAAACCAACTCACGCAACCTTTTGAGACTCCCCGCACCATGCAATGAGGCTCTCCTCAGCCAAGCGTCCCGCTGCGGATTTTCCGGGCCGGTGGACAAAACCTCCGGCAATCGCTCTTGTGGTGACTCCATTAGCTCGGCAAGTTGGATCTCACGCCGCTGCTGCACCAACCCTTTTATGCTCCCCTCATAACCCTGATTCGATGGTTCGTAAAACACACGCCCTTGCAGGCTGTCGGGCAAATACTGTTGCGCTGTCCAGTGATCACGATAGGCGTGCGGGTATAGATAGCCCTTACCATGCCCAAACCCTTCACTGTCACGGCTTGCGTCCTTCAGCGCATTGGGCACTTCATAATCGGCATCATGACGAACTTGTTTCAACGCATCAAAAAATGCCAACGTGGAGTTGGACTTTCTACATGTAGACAAATAAAGAGCAGCCTGTGAAAGGGCGAACCGCCCTTCGGGCATCCCCACCCGCTCAAAAATCTGCCAAAGCGCGGCCACAACAACAACAGCCTGAGGATCCGCCAAACCAATATCCTCTGATGCCAAAATGGACATTCTGCGAAAGATGAAGTGCGGGTCTTCGCCGGCGTAAACCATCTTGGCCATCCAATAGAGCGCAGCATCAGGGTCCGAGCCCCTCAAGCTCTTTATAAAAGCAGATATTGTGTCATAGTGAACATCGCCCTCCTTGTCATAAAGAACGGCGCGCCGCTGAATCGACTCCTCAGCCACCGCCAAATCAACGACAACCGTCCCGTCTTCACGAGGCGGCGTCGTCTCAACGGCCAGCTCCAACGCGTTCAAAACCGACCTTGCATCACCGTTGGCCACATCCACAAGATGCTCCAAGGCTTCCTCCAAAACCTTCAATCCCTTCTTTTCACCGAATCCTCTCTCGGGATCATCAAGCGCAGCTCTCGCCACCTTCATAAGATCGTGTTTGTCCAGTGGTTTAAGTTGAAAGATTCGACTCCTGCTTAAAAGAGCCTTGTTAACCTCAAAATAAGGATTCTCGGTCGTAGCTCCAATAAGCAAAATAGTGCCTTTTTCCACATGGGGAAGCAGAGCGTCTTGTTGTGCTTTATTCCAACGATGAACCTCATCAACAAACAGAGTCGTCCTCCTGTCCGCCTCTTCCCTGCGTTTAACTGCAGCATCAACCTCTTTGCGCAACCGGGCGACCCCGGTCAAAACAGCGTTTATTGTGATAAAACGGCTCTGCGTCGTGTTCGCTATTACCATGGCCAGGGTAGTCTTCCCCGTCCCAGGTGGACCATAAAAAATAAGAGAGGAGAGTTGATCCGCCTCAATCGCCCTCCTGAGCAACCGCCCGGGCGCCAAGATATGATCCTGCCCCACAAACTCATCTAAATTGCGAGGCCGCATCCTATTAGCCAAAGGAGACTCTCTCTCCATCTTCGCCTTGCGATATCTGTCGAAAAGATCCATGAGACGAACTCTACCATCATTTCATAAAAATCCCACTGTCACGACAAACACCGACGCCCGGCGGTTTCGGCCTGCGGAGACCAAAAGCCCGACCGATCCAACATTTGGAATAATCGGCAAATAAGAGAAAAGCTTAATTGCTAACCTCTGACACCTTTTTCCCTCCGCATAAATTGCTCGTTCGATCCTCTGTCCGCATCAAAATAGCTTAATCCCTTGTCCCCGACACCTCTTTTACTCTTTACAATTTCAGCTCTTCTACACATCCAACCCAAGCAGCCGCGGCTGATTTCACATCTTCCATTGAAACTGAATGAGATAAGGAGAACCTGACTGTACCCCAATTCGGCCGCAACCCCATGGACCTAAGCACATGACTATGGCGTTGCTTTCTTGAGTGACATGCCGAACCATGAGAAACATCCACACCACGCAGGCTAAGAGCCCTGGTGAGCGGTTCTGACGGGATCCCCAGTACACTTACCGACAGTATATGCGGCGACTGATGGCCTGCAACCTCGTTGACCTTTATCTCTACACCCGCATCTTCTGCACCCCGGCAAACGAGCTCATGCAAAAACTCACGCAATTCTACCATATGTGAATAACGCGCCTGAAAAGTTGAAGAAACAATCTCCACCGCTTTTGCAAAACCTCCTATAGCAGGCACGTTTTCCGTCCCCGATCTCACCCCGTCTTCCTGCCCTCCACCACATATCAAAGGTTTGATAGAAACACCTCTCTTCCGCAAGAGCGCACCGCACCCCTTGGGCCCGCCTATTTTGTGGGCACTCAAGGAGACCAAATCAGCGGATTTGAGTATCCCCTCCAACGGAATATTTCCTAAGGCCTGCACCGCATCAGTATGCAAAACAACCCGAGGAAATTTTGCTTTGAGTATCCTTGAAACTTCCGCCACAGGCTGAATGATCCCCGTCTCGTTGTTCACAGACATCATTGATACCATCACCGTGGAGCCATCCACCTCTCTCAACAATCTTGCAGGATCGATCCGGCCGCTCTTTTCAACAGGCACCAAAACCAGCTCCCCGCCAATACGTTTCACAAGTGAACCGCACTCCAACACCGAAGGATGTTCGATTGATGTTGTAACAATACGCCCCGGTTTCCTGGCGGACAGGATCCCCCAAAATGCCGTCACGTTCGCTTCCGTCCCCCCGGATGTGAACGTTACCTCCCAGGAACATTCCTTGTTTCTCCTTCGGCTTAGAGCTGACT
Source organism: Deltaproteobacteria bacterium (assembly GCA_011390535.1). Taxonomy (GTDB): domain Bacteria; phylum Myxococcota_A; class Polyangia; order HGW-17; family SLPX01; genus SLPX01. The sequence continues at coordinate 3,487 of JAABSF010000294.1, forward strand.
CAATTACCTCATGATTCATCAACAGCTCAATGCATTCTTTTATACGTCCCCGATAATCATTCAGACTTCGTGCAGCGGCTTTACCAGGGACATGAATGGAAGAGGGATTTCCGTAATCATTTTCAAATGACAACACCATCTCCTCCATTGATTCATCCAAAAGAGGAGATGTAGCCGCGTGATCCAAATAAATTCTCTTCTTATTATCCATGACTCCTCATGCTCAACGCCCCGGAGATAGTTAACTTTAAGGCCAAATCCTTCTCACCGGCAAACAAGAACTTGAAAACTCAGACAAATCAAAGCTAAATCATTTAGAGCCCGTGTCCAACAAAAAGGAACACAGCCCGACCGATCCCCCCATTCGCATCAAAAAAGCTTAATTGCTAGTGCCTGACACTATTGTCCACCCCTTTTTTACCTCGAAAACACATGCACATTATTAGGACGGGCCAAAAGTCGTAGCAGGCTCGAAGGAAAGCCGGCGTCTCAATGTGCCGCTGTCCAAAGGACTGAAGGCACGTTGCCGAGTCGGTGACGAATCTCCTCGAAGGGGAGATTCAAACACCGACGCCCGGCTGATTCGATGCCCGCGCAGACTTACAGCCCGGCCGATCCCCCCATTCGCATCAAAAAAGCTTAATTGCTAGTGCCTGACACCTTTTTTATCCGTTTTTGTGTCCACCATTTTCTTGAATAAGAAACAAATAATGGTATAAACTTTTCACGTGTCTTGTTTAGAAATGGGACATTTATTGTTACAGTAAACACTTTTTCGGTTTTATTAGTTATGACAGAACCCCACCCAAACACGTCATGATTCATTCATTCCGGAAAACATCGCTTTTTTCAAAGAATAGGAATTCAGAAAGGTGTCCACCAAATGTTTTGCTCTCACTCAAAGACTAACTCTTCATTGTTTGTTTCATCATCAAAATCACCTTCAACCCCTGCTGAATCAAACCGGAAAAAGTTCACATGTAGTTCATTGATATTGCCTTTATTGGCGGCGGTTTTTGCTCTAACTGCCATGGCGCCGGCGGTACGAGC
>JAABSF010000295.1 GCA_011390535.1 Deltaproteobacteria bacterium
TAACAGCAATGAAGGCTTTGCACGATATCCTCATCCTCAAAGGCGACTATAAAAAGGATTTTGAGAAGTCAAAAAGAGGAAAAAAAGTAGAGCAGGTTTCTTCGGCGGAGCTAAAAAAAACAGCTCTGAAAAGCATTGCAAGTTCTTTGGTGAGCCTTTTCAAGGAGCCGACCGACAGCAAAGAACGGATCTCTGCGTTACTGCAACTGACCGCGCTGATACCAAGAGCGCAACTTCCGAAACAATTAGAATCAAAAATGGCCCACATAACACGAACCGTCCCCTGGGAAGAGACACACCATAGAATATTGCTTATAGCAGAGTCAAAAGCTATGAGTGAGCCTTTATATGCAGCGATAGAGGCTTGCTCTCCTGAATTAAAGCTCAAAGCACTTAAATCAGCGATGAAACAGTCACCCAAAACAGGCGCAAAAGGGATTATTATCGCCCTTCAAGAGCCGGACCTGGATATCCAGCGTCTGGCGTTCAACCTGGCCTCTTCTCTGGACCTAAGCAAACACCCTGATATAACGAATACGTTGATAAGGCGTTTAGAAGACCCGTCAGATCATTTCGCATTTCCAGCGCTCGAAGTGTTGGCCGGCGCTGAACACGAAGATCCATCAACAAGAAAAAGAATTAAGCAAGCGGTGACTACGTCTGCCTACAGTCCATACGTGGCCCTCCGTTCTGCAGCAGCCGGTGCTTTAGCGAAAAACCCTAAGGGTTTTCAAAAGCTCTTACCACGTCTTTTAAAAGACCCTGCGGTCGAGGTCCGGCGAAACGCAATTATAGGTTATGCAACGCGGCTTTCCCGAAAAATGAGCACCAAAGCTCTGGGGGAGTGGCTGGACAGAAAAAGATCCAGCCGCCAAGAACGCTTCGCAGCCGCTTTAGCCCTAAACATGAGTCGCAAAAAGGGCGCTGATTCGGAAAAGAGCGCCATCAAAGCACTAAAAAAAGCGGGGAAGTCTAAAATGCCCCTCACGCGCGTGCTGGCCGGGGCAGCATTAAAAACTCGTGCGGGAGACACGGAAAAAATGATGAATTTACTGGAGCAACTGTTCTTGCTTTGAGCAGATAGCAGCGAATAGGGGATCGGCCATGGCGGGTCTTCGCAGAGCCGAAACCGCCGGACGTCTTGTTAGAACCTCCCTGGAAGGGAGGTTCATCTGCGACTCGTCAACGCGCCTTCAGTCCTGCGGACAGCGGCGCATTGCGACGCCGGCTTTCCTTCGGCTCTGCTGCGACTTTTGGCCACGGCCTGTAGAAGCGTAGAGATTCTTGCTTTGAGCAGATAGCAGCGAATAGGGGATCGACCATGGCGGGTCTTCAATTTATTTAAAGCTTATTAGCTCACCATTGACGAGATTGGGAAGTGGAGATTTTTTAACAAAAAAAGTAACCGTCACTTTTTTTGAGTGAGTCCTGAGGTTCTGGACAAGAAAACGACGCCTCCTGGGAATGTCCAGTACCACCAACAAATTCCCTGACCCTTTAAACACAGCCTGGTTATCCTGAATAACAGAGATCGCGAGATGGGCCAGTCGAGCCACCTTCCCCACCGCTGCATCCCCCTCATTGATAATGGCATCTGAGCTTTTGAAAGTAATCTTGTCAGGTGGATCTCTCTTCTTGGCCGGCGCTCTTGAAGAAAGGGAGCCACCACCACCCAAAGGCCCACCACCACCCAAAGGCCCACCACCACCCAAAGGCCCACCACCACCCCGAGAGCTCCCAAGCGGGCCACCCATCATGACCCCCCCCATCATACCAAACAGGCGAAAGATATCCTGTGGGTTTTTACCAAAATCCTGATCCACATCCACACAAACTCCACCTGCACATACTTTCAGTTTTGGACCTTTTCCGCCTCTCGCTCCCATTTGACCGAATAGCTTGAAAAGAACTGCCGGATCACCGGAAAGCACATCTTCCAAATTGCTACATTTTCCATCCTGACATACTTGGATACTCAGGATCCCGCCTAAAAGCCCCGGAGAGTTCAATGCCCCAAAACCGCGTTGTTGCCCGGCCGAAGATCCCTTCCCGCCACTACCAGGCAAAGGCTTCCGAGGAGTGGACCCCGTCACTTTATTATCATTAGGCTTTTTCTTTTTTTTGGTCACAGGAGTTTTGTTCACAGAGTTTTTATCCAGCTCCGTAAACACACAACGACCATTTTCACATATCCTATCCCCCTTGCAATCTGTGTCCTTGCTGCAGCCCGGTTTGCTCTCTTTTTTACATGAAACAGAATACACGGACAAACATACCGCAAAAAATAACGGCCAATATATTCTTCTCACGGCCTCTCCCATCGGCCTCTCCCATCGGCCTCTCTAATAATGTAGCCCTGTCTTCACTCCTCCGATGATGTCTCTTCTTCGTCTTCATCGTCTTCGTCAAAAACGGCGCTTTTTAAATAAATAAATCGCTGGCACCGGGGACATTGCTCAAAAGTATCTGCGCTATGCAAAACGTTATACTGCTGAGGACGAATCGACATGTGACAACCTGTACAGACACCATCCACAGCTTCCACGATGGCCGGCTGAATTCTATCGGCGATCCGCTCAAACTGCATCAGGTACTTATCATCGATATCACTGCAGGCTTCTTTTCGTCTTGCAGCCATTGACTCTTTCTTTGCTTTCGCTTCGTCAATCTCTTTTTGAAGATCGTCCTTTTGTTCCAGGATCTCTTTCTCTAAAGCATTGAACTCTTCTTCGTGGCGTTTCAAAGTCGCTCTGGACTCTTCAATGGCCCCCAAAACACGGAGAATCTCCTCTTCTCTATCCCCCACTGCCTTTTTTGCACTCTCCAACTGCCGCTGCATGGCTGAATACTCACGGGCGTTTTTGACCTGCTGAAGCTGCTGCTTTGTCTTCTGGATTCTATCTTGTTCTTCTTTCAGGAATTGCTCCTGACTCCGCTGCCAAACCAGCGTCTCCTCCAAATGTTCCTTTTCTTTATTCAGCATTGAAAGAAACTTATTCAACTGTTCGTCGAGTTCCTCAATCTGTACAGGCGCCGACTTCAGGGTTCTATTTGCATCAATCAATAAATCATCAACTTTTTGAAGCTCAACTAGCCGGCGAAGCTGCTCTTTCAAAACCAACCTCCTTCATACTGTGAGTGGGCCCACCAGGATTCGAACCTGGGACCTGCCGGTTATGAGCCGGAGGCTCTACCACTGAGCTATGGGCCCGAGTTATTCTGTTTGCCAAAGATCTATACAAAAACAACGCGTCTTTTAGGGCTCAGACACTAAAGAAAATCTGAGTGTAGATCAATCCCTTGATTCACTTTTTTATCTTTTTTTTTTCGAGTTCTCCAAATCACTGACAGAAAAGAGCTTTTTGTCCTGAAAATTGAGAATCATTCTAACTTGATAACTTAAGATTACTTAACAAACACCCCTTCTTCTTTGGCGGATTCCATTATTTTATCATAGACTTTTCCCTGTGCCACACCTGATTTTACCAGCTCCCGAGCATTTTTCAGCTCTCTCTCCACCGCGTCGGTCAGCTCTTGTAAGGAAACAGCTCCGGCCAAGGATTTACCGTTAATAAACATTTGGGGAGACCCTTCGATTCCCAGCTTTTGAGCAAACGCCAGATCGCTTTTGATTTGCGGCCGATATGTGTGATCTACTCGGGCCTTCCGATAAGCCTCAACATCCACACCCACTTCTTTTACAAGTTTTTCCAAAGCAGCAGGAGAAAAATCATCTTGGTTCTGAAAAAGCTTGTTATGAAATAACCAGAAAGCATCCACATCTTTCAAGCGAAAAACAGCCAGACTTGCCTCAGCTGCGTCATATGCTCGAGGATGCATAGGAAGCGGAAGATTACGAAAAACAAGGCGCACTTCCTTTGGATACTTTTTTGTAATCATTTCCAAAGATGAGCTCAACCGACGACTGTGTGGACACTGAAAATCACTGAACACAACAATTGTTACAAGGGCATCCGAAGAACCTTTGTGAGGATAAGCCGAATCAATGGGAACCTTGAACGTCACATTCGGATCCAGCTTTTTGGGCCCTCCGGCTTGCTCACCCTTCTCTAAGTACTTCACCTTCGTCTCACCATCTTCTGTAAGCTTCGAATAGACTTTCTTCCTCGCGGTGCCCTTCTCAAGCAACGCCTCGGCTTGTGACAAAGCGGCCTGATAGATTTTTTCAAAACCCTCCAACGGAATAAAGCCGGGGATCTTCTGCCCGTTCACGAAAAAGGTAGGTGTCCCTTCCACCCCAAATCGGCGGCCAATCTCAATGTTCTTTTTCACTTTTTCTTTATGAACACTATTTTTGAGATCTTTTTTCACCTTTTCGGATTCAGCGCCTGCTTCCTTCGCCAAGGCAATCAGACGCTCTTCATCCATCTTGTCGGCGGTAAAAACTTTCTCCTGAAAATCCCAATAAGCCTTTTTACCCTTTTGTTCATAGACCGAGTATGCTGCCTCCGCCGCTTTAAAAGAGATAGATGCCGGAGACCCCAGAGGAAAATCCCTGAACACTATACGGAG
>JAABSF010000296.1 GCA_011390535.1 Deltaproteobacteria bacterium
CCGTAACCCAGGGGAGCCCGAGCTGAGACAATACCTCGCAGAGGGTGTCTTCCATTGCTTGAGCTTTTTTGAGTGAAATATGATGTTGAACCCTCTCCGCTCTGTTGGATGAGCTCATTTTCCCTATGGCTACAGCCTTTACGTTGGCTAAAAAACCCGCGCGGGCAAGCTGTGTGAGCATCCGGTCGATTCTATAAGGAGGCTCTGCCACCTCTTCAATTAACAGCAGCCCGCGCTTCGGCAGCTTTTCTGGAGAAAAACTCCCTACAGAAGAAGCCAATATGGCCAGGTTTCCACCCCAGAGCACACCGTCATAAGACTCTTGTGTTTGTGTTTCAGAGTGTTTACCGGAGCCGGAGCTTTCATAAATCGGGCGATAGCCGGGATCTTCTAACAACCGCCAGAGGTGCTCCAGATCGCTGAGAGGCAGAGAGCCCATTTGTGTGATAACAGGGCCATGTATACCAACCATGCCTTTGAGTTGGAGGGCCAACAATAAAGCAGTAATATCACTGAAACCAAGCACAGGTTTAGGGTTTTTAGATATTCGATCCAAGGGAAGATGGTCGATTATCCGCATGGCACCATATCCTCCCCTGGCACAAAACACTGCTCGAATTTGCGGATCTAATAGAGCGGATGTGAGCTCACGGAGTCTGGTGCGGTCGTCACCTGCGAGATATCCCTTTTTTCGTGAGATCAGAGAAGGAGACACCTCAACTTCATATCTGGACTTTAAAACTTCCAGACCGGATGAAAATGCCTCGGGATCTACTGGGCCGCTGGGAGCACACACAGCAACACAATCCCCGGGCGTCAGCGCTGTGGGCAGCGAAGGTTTCAATGGTTAAGCTTTACTTCTTTTTCTTCTTGCGGCTGCGGCGTCCGCGGCGACGTTTTTTGTTGTCACCGTCATCATTTTCGTTGTTATCGTTTTCGTCGTTATTATTATCTTCTTCTCCGGAGCTGCCTGCATCGGAGCTGCCTGCATCGGAGCTGCCTGCATCGGAGCTGCCTGCATCGGAGTTGCTTTCAGCGGCCTCTTTTTTCTTGGACTTCTTCTTTTTTTTGCTTTTTTTCTTTTCTTTTTTCTCTTCTTTTTCCTCTTCTTCGAAGTTCTCGGGCACAGGACCGGCCGGGACACCTTTAACGGTTTTTGATTTCAGGCTCTGTTGATCATCGGGTGGTACTTCAGCGTCTATCTCCAGGGTGCTGTCGTTAAAATCACCCCCGATCTCCCCTGAAACAATCTCTCCGGAGGCAACATCTTCTGATTCATCTTTTTCGGAGACTTCTTCTCCTGATTCATCTTCCTCTGCTTCAGCTGAGGCGTCGCCTTTCAGTTCCACATTTTTGTCGGAAGCTTCATCGTCCGGCTGTTCATCGGAAGCTTCATCTTCCTGTTGTTCGTCGGAAGCTTCTTTTTCTCTCTCTTTTTCAGAACCGGCTTCTTCTGGGTTTTCGTCGGAAGCTTCATCATCTACCACTTCTTTGGAGGGCTCTTCTGTTGCTTGTTCTTTTTCTGTTTCTTCACCTTCGTGCGGAGGGGGAACACGGTCGGCTAAAGATTCATAGGTGTCTGGGGCGGGCTCTTCGTCAAAATCATCTCCGGCTGCTTCTCTGGGAGAAACCCCTGAGCAAACCTTTTCCAGGAAAGAGGCTGCGTCGTCTTCTACGCTCTGAAAGTTTACCTGCATTCCTGAGATTGTAGTATCCGTGCGAGTTGAAGATTCTTCCACATGGGTGATCTTTGCTAAGAGATGGGGGCCTACCGGACGGGCCGAGGCATCTTCATCTCCTCTTAATCTAATAGTAAGCTTGGTACCCACCGGCATAGGGGCTTCGCAATTTACAAAACCTCCGCCTGAGTCGAGCTTTTCAATGGTTGCTTTGTCGTCAACTATCTGATCATGGTAAAGAGCTTCAATAAAATGGTTGTCGGCTTTGGCTTCGGACATGAACTTCCTCCTCCACTCCTTGTTTCATCTTAACCTGTGGCTTTCAATGTGCACAGATAATTTCAGAACGGCGATGGGATTTTCCATTGGTAGCCGATCCGTTTTTTTAAGAGCACATATTAACGCAGTGAGGGTCTGGAATCCAGTTTAACTCGAAAAACAAATACAGCTCTTTAAAGAAAAGATGTTTATATAAAAAAGCCGCCTTGTTTACATCTTTGTTCGGAGCTATTGTCAGCGACCAGTTTTCGATGGAGGCTTGTTTTGAAATGGGATTCTGGTTCTTGTAAGCCCGATTATGCTCTGGTTGCCCTGGTCGGGGCGGCGGCTTTTTTTTCAGGGGTTGTGTGCCTTTCATATGGTTTTGCATATGATGATTTCTGGACCATTTTAGATAATTCGTATTTGAGAGATCCCGACGCTCTTTGGGGGTTGGTAAACGGAGAAGCTGCAAGAACAAGGGTTCCGGATGCAGGGAGACCTTTGATGGTGGTTCAGCACTGGGTGGAGTGGAGGTTTTTTGGTTCTCGATCTCCAGGGTACCATCTCGTTAGTCTTCTCTGGCATGTTTTATGCGCTGTTTTGGTGTACCTCGTGACGCTCCAACTCTGGAAAAAACAAGGGCTCGCGGTCTTTGCCGGGGTGCTCTTTTCCTTTCTTCCGATACATGCCGAGGTGGTTGCGGTGGCCAGCTTTCGTGAAGATTCAATGGTTTGTGCTTTTTCTCTTCTTTGTTGGTATTTTTTAATCCGTTCAAGAGAAATAGGTGGTGGTGGGCTATTAATGGTCGCAGGGTGGCTGAGTTTCTTTTTGGCTTTGGCGAGTAAAGAGGCTGCAGCGGTTATGGTGGTTGTGGCGCCGGTTTGCAATGGTATTGCTTGGAGGCGCTCTCCGGGAAAAGAGTTTTGGGAAGGAAAAAGAGAATATTTGGGGTTAGCCTGTGTTTTAGGCCTAACCCTCACTTTCAGGGTGCTGGTTTTGGGAGGAGTCAACCCATATCAAGGGCCCGTCTATCCGCACCCGGGAGATATGTGGGGCGCTTCTTTTTTTCAAAGGTTTTTGATCGCCGGACATGTTTTTATGCAGGGTGTCGGCCAGCTTTTTGCTTTTGGATGGGGACAGGCCCCGGAGTATTGTGAGTACCCGGATAAGATCCTCTCATTTTGGGGAGGGGTTGGGGCGCTGTTTAGTGTAGCCCTCTTTTTGTGGAGTTTTTGGGCGGCGGCAAAGAAAAAGTTTCCAATATTAACGGCGGGGATTTGGTTTTTGATGATCACCTTTGCGCCCACCTCGAATATGTTTTGGATGCCTAATATAAGAGCGGATCGTTTCTGGTATCTTCCTTCTGTTGGGTTTTGTATAGCTCTTGCGTGGGTTTTTTCTGAAACAGGAAAGAAGATTGCCGGGCACGAGAGGTTTTTTTTCAAACAGAAGAACGGGAATGTTTTTCTTGTTATCATTTGTTTTCTTTTTTGTGCCGCTCAATTTATGGGGCTCCAGAGAAATCTCCCTTCATATAGAAACGACTCGATTTTGTGGCAAGAGGCGGCTCGGAAGGCACCTTGCAATCACAGGGCTCTTGTTGGTGGGGCTGAGGTGGATATACGTATAGGGCTTTATGAGAGAGCTGAGGATCGACTTATGGGGGCACTCCGGATCAGACCCGGGTATCCCCCAGTCTACCAGATATTGGGAAGGTTGCGGTTGAAACAGAAGAGATACAAAGAGGCTGTAAAGTGGTTTAAAAAAGCTGTTGAAGGGGGATATTGGAGAAAAGGAGCGAGCTATCTTGGAATCGGGCGAAGTTTTTTGGGCCTGGACAGGGTGAAAGAAGCTGAAAAAGCTTTTATTCAGGCTCTGAAGCATGATCCCACGGACGGTGTATCCAGCTCTGTTCTTTTGCATTTGGCTCGGCTTTGTGGTGAAGAAAGGAAGCGAGAGATGAACTCATGCCGGGTCGGTCTTTTTGCGGAAGCGCTCGGGACGGCGATCTGGGGAAAGCAGGGAGAGCCGGAGGAACATCCAATGAACTGATAGTCAATCGCAGGTGCCGGGCGAAAAATCTCCCCAAGTACATTGATCGGTACAGGTCCGGAAATCATCCCCGGATTCTTCGCAATCGCCTGGAGAACAAACTCCCTCGTTTTCGCAAGAACCCTCTATCCATTCGCAAGATGAATTACATGTGTTTGTTTGAGTCCCGCAGTCACCGCAGTCGACGGTTTCTGTTTGCCCTTCTGCGCAAGGGCCTTGGTCGAGACATTGGTATTCAGTGGGCCACTGGCAGGATTCGGTGCACTCCTTTTCTTGGGTTCCGCAGTTACCGCAGGGGCCGCCGGTGTCGATTTGGCCGGGAGAGCAGGGGCCTTCGCCGAGACATTGGTATTCAGTGGGCCACTGGCAAGATTCGGTGCAGGTTCTTTGTTCGGTTCCGCAGTCACCGCAGGAGCCGCCGGTGTCGATTTGGCCGGGAGAGCAGGGGCCTTCGCCGACACATTGGTACTGGTTGGGCCACTGGCAAGATTCGGTGCAGGTTCTTTGTTCGGTTCCGCAGTCACCGCAGGAG
>JAABSF010000297.1 GCA_011390535.1 Deltaproteobacteria bacterium
GTTCTAAAGATATCGTGGTTATTGACGCTTATACGTCTCAATTTAAAAGTATTCCGGTGGGGACCTCTGTTGACAGGATTATTCTGCACCCGGAATCGAACCCAAATACGGCAATTGTCTATAGTAAAGGGTATCCACAGGCCAAAATCCATTTCCTTGAACTCTGGGATCTAGAGGAGAAAATGGGCAGAAATTTGGATACTTTGCATACCTCACAACCAGTTTTGAGTATTGAAAAGATTCATGGACAAAACAGGTTCCTTGTTATTCACGATGACGCTAGATCCGTAATGTCGGTTCTAAATCCCGAAGAGCAGACGCTCAGTCCACTGACTGCACACAGCAACCTCTCAGGATACACCGTGAACAGCAGTGGCACGGTTTTAGCTGGTTACACGGGTGGGAATAACCAACTAGGCTTAGTTAATATGTCCGACCTGAGTGTTAGGACGTTGGTTCTTGCTCATGAACCGCGCCGTCTGCTCGCTTTACGCCGAATCCCCGGAGCTGATCCGGATCAAGAGATGAACACTATAGTGGTAGATCACGGAGAAAAGTTGGGTCTGTTGACTGTAATATCCAATCCGGTAACAGCCGATAGGGCGAGCACCTTCGTAATGTCGGGTTTCTTGTTGAAAGATATTCTCGACGAGCGTCTAGAGTAGACCCGTTATTAAGGAAGGAGAAATGTTATGAATCTATATATTAAAAAGTTTTATCGAGAGCAGCCGGACAGCAACCTGTTTATGCATTGTATGGGCTTACGCAAAAGAACTGGTCACAAGATATTTTTCATTTTTGTGCTCTTTGCAATCATCGTACAAAGCTCGATTTCATTTGCTGAAACCAGCGATGATAGACAGTCACAAGGCTACAAAACCGGTAACGCGTACACTGCATTAGTCGAGAAGGAATCCAATATACGTCCTTGGCATCTAAGGGTCGGAGCGGGGTTCAATCAAATGCTTGTGCGTCACAAGAGCTTTAACATCTTGAGAGAAGATGATTCTCTGGTGATGGGCCGGTTAGAACTCTCCGGCGAGATGGTTGTTTGGAGGGATCTCGCCGTCGGCGTCTCGGGCGTTTACCATGGAACCGCCATGCGTAGCTCCTTATTTGAGGATTTTGATGTGTCCACCAATGTCCATGGATTTTCGTTGACGGCTTTTACAGGGTATACTCTTTGGGAGTTTCTGTTTCCCTATGTTAGAGCGGGTTTTCTTGGTAGCTGGGTGGAATTGGCGTTACAGGGTGAGCTGGGTAACACATCAAAGCGTAGCTTTGCTCCCGGGTTCACCGCATCTGGGGGGGTAGAGCTGCGTCTCCCCAGGAGGTTGGCTTTGCCATGGTTGACGGGCGGTCTAAGGTTGGAGGCGGGTTACACTTATCTGGGAAAGTTTTCATTCTCTTCTCATGAAGAAACCGATTCCTTGGTGGATGAAAATTGGTCGGAATTCGGCACTCTCACCCTAAGGGGAGCAAGCTTCGGCATCTCTGTTTTCGCATCATTTTGAATTTTAGGGGGCAGGGGAGTATGAGATACTTGAGTCGGCTTCGTTTATGGTTATAAAGTAATTTGCCGGGACATAATCATATGTGACAGTGGTGTTATCCAGGTCGGGCCAAATAATGGTAACGCTCTCGGCGATACAATTATCACCCAAACCGAAATGCTGTGTCAGGGTGTTTTGGATTCCAAAATGTCCATAACCCCCGCTTACTTCTCTTGTCTGGGTTACACCACCGGCCGTTACCAACACCCGAGCACCGATTGCAGAGACATTTGAAGCCCTGACCCCCGCGCCTATGAGCTTGACGGCTATCCAGTTGGAATCTTGTCCTACATCGTTTCGGTAAAGGTGAACTTCCTGTTTTTCCCAAGTACAGTTAGGATCCGAACCACAGCGCATCGTCGAGGATCCGACAAAGATGTCTAAATCGCCGTCTCTATCGTAATCAGCGAAAGCAACCGCGTTTCCGTAATAATGGTCTGCACCTGACTGTGCAGAAATGTCTTCGAAGGTATTTTCCGCCGATTGTCGGAACAAAAAAGCATGTGTGTTGGGATAATCGGAGCAGCCCAACAGAATATCCTGAAGACCGTCATTATCAAAATCCATAAAAGCCGCTGTAATGTCGCCTTCATCCCAAGAGATGGTGGGCCAATCTCGATGAAGTCCTGTAGCTTGATTCCCGGGCCGTTCGAACACCCAGCCTTCCTCTTCACCTGTATTTAGAAGGAGCTCTGAAGGATCCGACGATGAGCCGTGATACCAGTGACGGATCTCAGCGTTGAAAAGGTCCATATCCCCGTCGTTGTCGATATCGCCACAGACCGTCGAAAAAGTAGTGCCTGCAAGACGGAAAGGTTGATCATCAAAACCTACTCTCCAGTAATCTGCATCGCAGCTTATCATCGGAGAACCTGGATTTGGGTCGCATTCAGGAGCGTCAGGTTCCAGTTGACAATGGCAGCGGAACAGCTCGTTGTCAGAGTAATCTCTGCGGTCGTCGGCGTCGAAACCGACCTGAGGCGCAATATTGGAAAAAGTATTCCGGAAATCATTCTCCCACAGCATGTTCCATTGACGCCCGTAGGAGGAAGTTATCAAGTCAGGGTCTCCGTCCGAGTCCACATCACACACTGTAACACCGTAAGTGGGTCGATGATTCAATCCTTCAGCGAGACCGTCTTTTTGAGTTTCAAGGCCCATTAATTCAGTGACCTGATAAAAGCTGCCTTCACCATTCCCTTGGTAGAGATGATCTTGTTGTGCTGTACTGATAACACCGAAGACCCCATAGCCAAAACCAACAAACAAGTCGATTCTGCCATCCCGGTCGAAGTCCGTAAATGCCGCCGAGGTGGTTGATCTTCGGTCTTCAGGGCTGGTCTCACTTTGCTCGGCCAACTCAAAAGTGCCATCTCCATTTCCCAATAAGATCTCCGATCGGTCTCCGGGGTCTTCTACGTTGAAATCCCCGTCTACATAAGTGCCGCTGAAGATGTCGATGTTCCCATCATTATTCACATCCGCGAAAACGGCAAAACTCGCTGCTCGTCCCGAGACTCCATCCTCCCGTGTCGCCGTATAACCCGACTCTTCCGTAAAATCCCTGAAGCGCCGTTTTCCATCATTACCGGCTTCATTCAGGAGAACTCTCTTGTATCGTTTCGGGGGATCCGCGTCCGGGTCATCACGGGCGGTGGTCACGCTGTGGACGAATAAATCAGGATATCCGTTATTATTTATGTCAGCCAGCGCAATTCTATTGCCTATTACGTCTTCACCGCTGGAACCCAGCCCCGCCTCTTCGGTGACATTTGTAAAGTAAGGCCCTTCGCCCAGAGCGGGTGGCGTTTTGCATATGATCTCAGGTCCGCGGCTTATAGAGCAACCTGATGGATCGCAATTTTGGTTTACATGGGGGGCGCAGACATCGTCTGTGTCACATGCTCCACCACACTCTTCCGTACACTCGCAAGAAGGTAGACACGCATGGCCCGAACCTTTTTCAAGATTAAGTGTTTTGCAAGTGAACCCGGAAGGGCAACCTTTTTTTGTGTTTTCGCTTTCACAGACGCCGTCTGTAGGAGATACACCGCAGATACCGGCGACGCATATCCCTTCATACTTACCTGCGGCGGCGCAGTCGTCATCAACTGCACATAAACCTCCGGGGGGAATACCCTCAGGATCATATGCGGCACACTGTCCACCATCTTTTCCACATCCTTTCATCAGAACCAAAGATGCGCAAAGAAAATAGACAAGACAAAAAAAACGATTGTATGAGCTCATTAGATATTCTCCTTACATTTAAGAACTCAAGACCTTAAAGGCTTGAGACCCTAAGGGAGAATAGCAGCAGTTCAGATGTTTATTCAAGCGCTCGTTTGATTTCCTACGACCGCTTCTGTCTCTTTTGCGATCATAAGCTCTTCATTGGTGGGGATCACGAATATCTTTACTCGGGAATCATCAGTGGAGATCTCAGCTTCCTTTCCTCTCAGGCCTGCGTTTCGTGTTGGGTCCAGCTTTGCGCCGATGATCTCCAGACCCCGGCATATGGATTCTCTTGTTTCCGGACCGTTTTCTCCAATTCCGGCAGTAAACACAATTGCGTCAAGCCTGCCGTCCATGTGAACCGCATATCCTCCAATGTATTTCGCCGTTTTTCGCGCGAAAATTTCCAGCGCCAACTTTGCTCTCTCGTTTCCTGCCTCTGCAGCCTCTTCAATATCTCTCATATCGTTTGATAACCCACTCAGGCCTTTCATTCCGGAGTTCTTGTAGAGGAGGTCTTTAACTTCTGAAGCGCTCATTTTGAGTGAATCAAACAAGTGCAGGATGACTGCCGGATCTACATCCCCTGCTCTGGTACCCATGGGGACTCCGCACATTGTTCCAAACCCAAGTGATGTATCTACTGATTTTCCATTCTTAATTGCGGTAAGCGAGACGCCGTTTCCAAGATGACAGGTTATACAGTTCAATTTATGGACAGGTTTTT
>JAABSF010000298.1 GCA_011390535.1 Deltaproteobacteria bacterium
CTGCTGTTTCCAAACCGCCCATACCGGGAATAGATGCCAATTCTTCAGGGTTTGCGTTGGCGACCTCTTCGGCGCTTCTCCACCCCAGGCGAAACATAGTCTCTGCGAGATCTTCTGAAATACCGGCGATGGAAGAGATGGATTGGCGGCTTCTGTTTTCCATTTCAAGGATCTTGGATTCTGAGTGAATATCGATCCGCCAGCCGGTCAATTGTGATGCGAGCCTCACATTTTGTCCTTTTTTTCCAATTGCAAGTGAAAGCTTGTCATCCGGCACGATTAATTCCATTGTGTGCCCTTCCGCATCTATCAAGACGCGGTTCACCTCCGCCGGGGCAATTGCGTTGCACACGAATCGAGCCGGGTCTTCATCATATGGGACAATATCTATCTTTTCACCTCGTAGCTCTTGTACAACCGATTGTACTCGGGAACCACGCATCCCAACACACGCACCCACAGGATCAACATCACGATCTGTGGAAGAGACCGCGATCTTTGATCGGGCACCAGGCTCTCTTGCGCTGGACTCTATTTTTACAATTCTTTCATATATTTCGGGGACTTCAAGCTCAAACAGTTTGTCCAGCAGCCCTTTATGGGTTCTGGATAAAATGATCTGTGAGCCTCTGGAAGATCTATCTATATCCAAAACATAAGCTACAATTCGATCGCCTGCTCTATAGGCTTCTCTTGGGACTTGTTCGCGAGTGGGAAGGATGGCCTCTGTCCTACCGAGATCCACAATGATGGCACCCCGTTCAAAGCGGCGGACAACGCCGGTGATTATTTCACCCTTGCGATCTTTGTATTCGTTATAGATGTTTTCCCGCTCTGCTTCACGCACCCTTTGAATGATGACCTGTTTTGCCGTCTGAGCGGCGATTCGACCGAAACCTCTTCTGTAGGTTCTCAAGTCCAGGAGTTCTCCGAAAGACTCATCTTGTTCTTTTGCTTGATCTTGATCCTCAGGACGATAAAAAACTTGAAAAAGCAGTTCATCGCCCGGCGCTGCTTCGAGCCCGTATTTTTCTGCCTCCGACAAAGAAATATAGCGCCCGGAGAGGGTGTCTTCTTCGTCGGAAACTACTTCAAGGATCAAAAACAGATCAACCGCACCGGTTTCTTCGTTGAATCTGGTCTCCATTTCGCGATGTTGACCAAAAGTCTTCTTTGCAGCCGTCAAAATGGCTTGCTCAAGAGTTTCAATAAGCACCGTGCGATCGATACCTTTATCTTTTCCCACCTGCTCAATGATGATATTTAAATTAGCTTGTTGCATGTCATTTCCTCGACACAGCCAACGGTAACGCTCACCGCTACTTTAACTCTCCTACAAGGTTCGCTTTGTCAATCTCGCACAACGCCATCGTGTGCAGCTCATTATCAATCTCAAGGGTCAGCTCATTTTCCGATACATTTTTGATCAGACCCTTGTAGTTCTTTCTGTTTCGGGCAGCTTCTTTCTTTAAGCGTACTTTGACTTTGTGGCCGACAAATCTTTTAAAATGCTTAACTTTTGTCAAAGGACGATCAATTCCGGGGGAAGAAACCTCCAAACGATAGCTCTTTCCCGGCATGGGATCTTCCACATCTAGAACCGCGCCAACTTGGCGACTCACTTGAGTGCAGTTCTGAATTGTGACGCGCTTATCCTCCGTTAAACAGTCAATATATAACCGAACCAACGGATGACCTCGATCTGTTGTCCATTCGGTTAAAATCAGTTCGTAACCCATGTCTTCCACGACGGGTCTTACAATGGAATCTATACGATCTTTCAACTCCTTAGTTTCCACGTCTGGAACCTCTGGGACGACAAAAAAACTCAAACGCCAAGACGAAAAAAAAGAGCGGGCTCGAAAATCGGGTCCACTCTTTGAAGTTTGCCCAAGTTTGGACTCTGTTATCATGTAGTTATCTAAAACGCAAGTGAGAAAAGCGGGATAAAACAGGTCACAAAACACAAGAATCTTGAGGGTCGGTTCTTGTGCTCAAATGTGTGTAGATGTCGCAAGTGCGATTATCATTCAAACATTTCAAAAATAGCAGCTCGTTCAGCAATGCTCTAGAGTCAGAGTATGCCGGTTCAAGCCTGTAGTGACTCCTTGAAACAACGACGCTGTTTCATAGTCCCTGCCTCATGTCGTTCGCCGCGCCGTGCTTTTTGGCCATATCAGTCCATCATTTTGCAACAGGATCTAAATTGCTTAAAGGTGGAAAAACAATTCAGACAGAGTAAAATCCATTTATTGTGGGAGAAAAGAAAATCATGAGATGTGTCTCGCTTGTGCGATATTCAATACATCCAAATAATTGTTATCTGCATATTCACAAAAGGACTTCAGCCTCTCTTTAAGTAATTGGATAAGGTCTCTCTTTAGTGGAGTTATCAACATAGTTAAAGAGATGAGTCCGTTTTCTTCGAGTGAAAATTTTGCATGATTCATCTCTTTGTTGACCTTTAGCAGATGAGTGTATAAATCCAACCGGCATTCATTGTCTTCCGGAGAGAAGACATATGAATTTATGGATAAAGAGACGAAAGGGTTGTTCAAATCTACTATAATCTGAAAATCGCTGGTCTCCCCCACATAAGAGACCTTCCAAATTTTTTTGGAAATGCGATCATGGCTAAGACGGGAATCTTCAAAAATGTCTTCAAGAACTTTTGAATCGAGGCCATCAATGGATGACACTGTAGTGTTACCTCCATTTTCTTAGGTTATTTCAGGTTTTAGTTTACCTTCGCTTATTTTGTTTTTGGTTGCAGTCCCTGTCAAGGAAGTTTAGGACCTTAGCAACTTAAATAGAATGATTTTTAGGAAGTTAGAGGATGTTGATTCAGTTGCAAAACATCTCGTTTGGATATGCCGGGCATGAGATTTTGAAAGATGTTACGTGGGGGATAGGCCAGGGGGAGAAGATTGGTTTGGTAGGCCCGAATGGTTGTGGGAAATCAACCCTGCTACATTTGTTGCGTGGTGAAATTAATCCGGATTCCGGTGATGTGAGTTGTATTCGAGGCGTGCGAGTAGGTTACTTGGCTCAAGCGGAGCCTATGTTAAAGAAACGGACTTTGGCCGACACCCTGTTGGCACCTTTTGAAGAGGTTTTGAATATTAAAAGCAAGATGAGACGCCTGGAGAATTTGTTGGAGAAAGAACCGGAGAATAAGGCGTTGTTACAGGAATATGGTGTCTACAGCGTGGAATATGAACGATTGGGAGGGTACACCTTAGAGCAGAGGATAGAGATTCTTTTGGATGAGCTGGGTTTTGAAAAAAAAGATCTTGATCGACCCCTTGCCTCTTTCTCCGGAGGAGAGGTAGGTAGGGTCGCTTTGCTGGAGGTTTTAGTCAGAGATCCGGATGTGCTGTTGTTGGATGAACCAACAAATCATTTAGATATAGAGGCTACCGAGAGGCTCGAAAAGTTAATGGCGGAATGGGGGGGTGCGATGCTGGCGGTTTCTCATGATCGAGCTTTTTTGAACAGTGTATGTACAAAGATAGTGGAAATAGTAGGTGGCGGGATTGAAGAATTCAAAGGTGATTTTGATGATTACAAAGAGCAGAGATCCCGGCGGATGGAGTTGGTTGAAAGAAAGAGATCCAAACAAAAAAAAGAAATAGATAAATTAGAGAAGTATATAGCCAAAAATCAGGTGGGACAAAGAGCACGACAGGCATCCAGCAAAAAAAAGACCCTTGATCGGATAGAACGTATCGAGGTGCCTGAAGATCCTTGGGTCCGGGCGGATCAATTTAAACTCTCTTTTG
Source organism: Deltaproteobacteria bacterium (assembly GCA_011390535.1). Classification (GTDB taxonomy): domain Bacteria; phylum Myxococcota_A; class Polyangia; order HGW-17; family SLPX01; genus SLPX01. The sequence goes on from JAABSF010000298.1 coordinate 3,783, forward strand.
ATGTTGGAGAAAAAGCCGGGGGAAAGAAGGTGTTGGAAGTGGAAGATCTAAGGGTTCAACATGAAGCTGGAAAACCACTGGTTGAAGGTTTTTCGGCGACCTTTTTTCGAGGAGAGAGGATTGGCATTGTTGGGCCCAACGGGTGTGGAAAGTCTACCCTTTTACGAGCATTAATAGGAAAATCAGCTCCTTCGGGAGGTTCAGTTGAACTTGGGCAGGGGGTTGAGTTTGGTTTTTTTGATCAAAACAGGTCTGATTTAGATGAAAATAATCGGTTGCTTGATGAGGTAAAAAAGAGGCGTGGTGAACTCTCAGAAGGTGGAGCCAGGTCGATTTTGGGAGGATTGCGTTTTTCGGGGGATGATGCATTTCGTCCGGTTTCGAGTTTGTCTGGGGGAGAAAAAAACAGACTGGCGCTTGGGCTTTTGGGAATGCACCCACACAATGCACTGGCCCTTGATGAACCAACTAACCATTTGGATATTCCGGCAAGACAGGCATTGGAGAGAGCACTTGCGTCTTACGAAGGAACCTTGCTTGTTGTAAGCCACGATCGCTACTTTTTGGATCAACTTGTTGAGAAGATATTGTTTCTTCATGGTGGTGGCTCGGTACAAGTGGTACTGGGTTCTTACTCCGAAGCTCGAAAAAAGATCATGAACAGAGAAGAGTTTCTGGTTAGTGAGGAGTCTTCATCTGAAAACGGGGAGAGGCAAA
>JAABSF010000299.1 GCA_011390535.1 Deltaproteobacteria bacterium
TGCCCAGCAACCGATTTCAGAAAAAGGAGTCTGGAACCGGTTGGAATACCGGCCACTGGATGGTTTCATCTTCGCGCTTTCTCCCTTTAACTTCACTGCGATTGCAGGGAACCTCAGTGGCGCACCGGCTTTGATGGGAAATACCGTAATCTGGAAGCCGGCATCTACTGCGGTGTTGTCCGGTCATTACCTGATACAGATCCTTAAAGAAGCCGGTTTACCTGATGGGGTGATAAATTTTATTCCAGGCAAAGGATCCGTCATTGGAGATATTGTCCTGAATGACCCAAATCTTGCAGGAATTCACTTTACGGGATCAACAGGGGTGTTTAACAAGCTGTGGCAAAAAACGGCGTCCAATCTGAGCATATATCGCTCTTACCCTCGGTTGGTTGGAGAGACCGGAGGGAAAGACTATATTTTCGCACACCCTTCAGCCAATGTTGACCAGTTAGTCACCGCCGCAGTAAAAGGGGCTTTTGAATACCAGGGCCAGAAATGCAGCGCGTGTTCCCGAATGTATGTACCTTCATCACTGTGGGAAGAGGTGACCGCAAAGATCCGGCAGACAGTGCAAAAAATCACCCTGGGCGACGTAGCCGATTTCAGTCACTTTATGAACGCCTTAATCGACGAAGCCGCGTTCGACAAAGTAGCCGGCTACATTCAGAGAGCTGAGAGCTCGGATGTTGCCGAAATTTTGATAGGATGCGGTGCAGATAAAACAAAAGGGTATTTCATCCATCCCACCGTTATAGTTACCACTGATCCGCATTATGAATCCATGACCCAAGAGATTTTCGGCCCTGTCCTTACACTATACAAATATGATGAAAAAGAGATAGACGCAGCTCTTGAGTTGGTAGACAAGTCTTCGCCCTACGCTCTCACCGGCGCGGTTTTCGCCACCGACAGGCAAGCAATCAACAAAATGACCTCTAAGCTGGTCCAAAGCGCAGGCAATTTTTACATAAACGACAAACCAACAGGCTCCATTGTAGGCCGGCAACCCTTTGGAGGCGCTCGGGCCAGCGGGACCAACGACAAGGCTGGAAGCAAACTGAACCTGCTTAGATGGACCTCAGCTCGGTCCATTAAAGAAAACTTCGTTCCCCCGGAAGACCTCTCTTAGAGCATATTGTGAGACAATCAAAACAGCTCAAAAGCACGAATCAAATGGAAAGGCAAAAAAAGAATCCGGTTCAATAAGGAAACTTCTCTTTGGGGCGTCTCTCGGGAACATAGCGGTGAGGGATCTCTCCCTCATTCCACTCCTTTGAAACATACAAATTGCAATAGCAGCTTCCGTACTCTTTCACATCAGGCGCTCGATAAACACAGGGGCAAATTATGTCTCTATCAGCCTCGCGGTCGCCTATGGCCAACCTACATGGGCATGACATATAACCGTAGCGTTTCCGGTTTACTATCAATGCCTCCAGCAGACCATCCACTCTTTTTCTGTCCTTGTTAAAGAAATAACCCTTAGGTTCTTGTATCTTCCTCAAGGTTTCATATAGTTTTTCCACTTCGTTCATGTTTTCAGCGCCTCTTCTATCTCATCTTTCTTAAACCCGGAGATCATCTTATCTTTGATGAAGATGGTTGGAAACGTAATGACCGGGTTTTGTTCCTTTAGTTTTTTTATAATCTCCGCCCTGCTCTCCGGATCCAGAAGATCCACGTCGGTAAACTCGTAAGGAATGGAGCAATCATCCAGAAACTCCTTTGCCGCCTTACAAAAACTGCAGGTGCTGAGGGTATATAATTTAACAGGTTGGTCCATCTAAACCTCCGATAGAGTTTAACATCGATTTTTATAATACACTAGATTGCTTTACTTAAAATGCAAGTCCTTACACAAGGACTTATACAAGGACTTAAAACCCAACCACCTAAAATGCAACCATTTGGAATGCAACCACTAAACGCTTCTGCTGCGATTGCATTGTTTCATGGAGTTGTTATTGAGAGGGAAAAGGTATCAGTCCAGCCCGCAGTGCCTATATTGCCTACCAGGATAAGAAGCTCTCCATTATATGGTGACGTTCCATCCAGCTCAACAATTTGACCCGGTGAACCGGCACTGGCATGAGCGAGGCGTCCCAAATCATTTGAATATGCGCTGAAGCTCCAATTTTCAGAATATTTCCAACCTCTGGCCACAACCCATACTTCGGGTTGCAGGTCTGCGCCTGAGTCCGGTTGCACCTGGATGTTGAACTCCTCTCCGCTTGCCGCGACCATTTGGAAAACAGCGATGTGGGAGCCTTCTACCAACTCGGCGTCCGGGATGCTAATGGGCGCATTGGCGAGCTCGCCGAGGGAGACAGGTTGTAAGTCGCGAGGAGTAAAGCTCCATTGGGCATCCTGGAGATCCGCCGCTTCGTCTACAAGCCTTATAAAAACAGTTTGCCCATCCTTCGGCCATACAATCGGGTAGTTTTGCAGTGAATCCAGTTCCGGGCTATCGACGTCGACTGGAGGCCCCATTGAAGACATTTGTGTGTTCAAAAACTCCACCGTTGGGGTAACCCAGTGGGTCGAGGACCATAGCTCATCAACAAAGATGACCTGCCCCTCGGCGACTTCCACTCGTGTCAGCCCACCACTCGGGGGGCCGTGGGGCGGCATTATCACCGCAGAGAGAGCGCCGGAAGAGCTCTCCGGGGCAACTTCTGTTACGGGATGGAGCAAAGTGTTCAAGTCGAATGTGTCCACTGCCTCACCCGAGGTTTCTTCAATCCAGAGATAGTTCCACCCATCTTCTTCGACATACCAATTTCTCCAGCAACTCTGTCCTTCTCCTATCGTGCAGGTGGCCAGGGAGTGCAAATCAGAGGCGAGGAGATCCATGCGAAGATATCTCCCGGCCTCTTCAGGCAAAGCTGCCGCAAAAAGCAGCAAATCACCCGGAATGGTATCCCACCGATAAACCGCAACCTCTCCTTCTCCCAACCCTCCCACTACACAATCTTCCAAATTGCAGTCTATTACATCCAATAGATCAGCTGAGAGGCGATATTCCATGGCCGGCCCGGTGCTTACCAAGAAATCCTGAACCAAAAGATATTCACCGTCCATGTCAGCGGCCAGAACACCCTCTGCATCCCTATCTACAGCCCCCGCCCATTCCTCAGCGACCATGCGTCCATCCGGCGCAAATATTGTAACAATGGACCAAAGATCATTGGGTGCGTCCGCCAAAGGCTTACCTTCGGAAGCAAATTTGATAATTTCTTTCGTGTTAATGTTCTCCAGTGCAAAAAAAGCCAGTCCATTGGAACCGAGGTTTCCATCATGGATATTCGGCAGGGTGCTTACAGGCTGAATTTCCGGTTCGGCAAGTCGTTCCACTGAGATGAAGTAACCATAGTCCTCTCCGCCGACAGGCAAGGTCCCCGCACCAAACACTGCTCCCAGCACCGGGCCTATGTCGCTTACCCAGAGAAAATAGTCTCCATCTACGGGCAAATATACATCCCTCTCATTTTCAACGCTGTGTGGGTTCACCGAGGCTCGATATAATAGAGCGTAACCATCATCATCTTGGGCTTCGCTGACTAAAATAAAACCCGGCATGCACGCCCCTTCACTCAGAGCCCGAAGCCTCAAGTGGTCACCGGCCTGCCCTGAAAAGACAAACAAATCCCACTCTTGGTCAGGATATCCGTCGCCGTCCAGATCTGAGGGTAGGTCTATTACACCCCCCAGGCTTACTTCCTCTCCTTCAGCCGGCAAATCAAAGTGAGCCGGCGATTCGAGATCACCTGATTCATATACATCAGGTTCGGGCAGTCGGTTCGGCACACAGGAACCTTGGCCGTCGGGGTGTGTTCCCTCTCCGCAGGCCGTTACATCAGGTCGGCAAACCATATGTGTTTCATCAAATGTTGTACCGGGAGCACAGCCGGTACCGTCAGGCCTGCAGGTTTGAGTGACATCATCGAAATAAGTACCTTCAGCGCATCTGTCGACAGGCCGGCAGATATCTCCATCAAAATACTCCCCCTCTTCACATATAGGCAGACACTCTCCACTCTCTTGGTCAAGGGTGGTGCCGGGCCCACACACCAACTCCGGAACACACGAACCATTCTCTTTGACGGTTCCGGGCCCACACGTAACACCATCTTTGCAGGCAGTCGATGCCAACACAAGACACAGAGACCCAATAATTGCAGCAAAAAGAGGAATTCTCATGGCCATCACCGCCATCTTAACCTTTGTCGTTTCATCGGTATTTTTTCTCATGACTGCCTCCCTAGTCTGTCACCTGGATATCAAGGCCGTAATACAGAAACTGACCGGCGGTTCCTGCGTTCATCACCAGGATGAGGCTACTCCCCTGGTAAGGGGTTTTGTAGTTCAGCGTCACAGGCTCCCCTCCCGCGGTCGCCACATCGCTTTCAACAAGACCAAGGCGGAGGGCGTCGCTATCGGCTCTCCAGACATAATAAATCCAGTCCCATACAGCTTGTCCGAAGTTCAGTATCCA
>JAABSF010000031.1 GCA_011390535.1 Deltaproteobacteria bacterium
TGTAAAAAAATGGGCCGATGAGTCGGCATCTGAGACACCAGCAGAAACAACCGGAAAAAACGGTGGGCGCTCCAGACCAGACGCAGCGTATGATTTGGAAGCTTTGGCTAAAGAGGCAGGGTCTACAAAGGTGGCTGTAACCGTAGGAGTTGGTGCTGTATGCGGATTATTGGGCATCAGACGTGAAGTCTTGAAAGAGGTTATAAAGGAAGCCTTTGAAAAAAAGCCCAAAGTGCTGGATGCAAATATCGCGGGCGTAGATGCGGGGTTTTCTATCGCCGAGAAGATGGGCCGTGACGACCTTCAACTCGGTGATGGGGTTGAAGGTGAGCGTATGTGGATGGATGGTGCGCAAGCAGTGGCCGGAGGTGCGCTGGCGGGCGGGGTTGGTTTCATGACGGCTTATCCCATGAGCCCTTCCACGGGGGTGGTGACAAACCTGGCCGAGTGGGCGGACAAATTTGGTGTGACGGTGGTTCAGGCTGAAGATGAAACGGCCGCCATCAATATGCTCGCAGGGGCTTCTTACGGAGGCGCTCGATCCATGACGGCCACCTCGGGTGGTGGGTTTGCCTTGATGGAGGAGGGGGTTTCTTTGTTGGGGATGATTGAGTGCCCTGGGGTGATAGTGGTGGCCCAAAGGCCGGGGCCGGCCACCGGTTTGCCCACGCGACAGGCTCAAGGAGATCTTCACATGGTGCTGAACGCCGGACATGGACATTTCCCGAGGGTTGTAGTCGCCCCGCGTGACTTTGAGGATTGTTTTCGGGTCATGAGCAGAGCCTTTGATTTAGCCGAGTATAATCAGGTCCCGGTGTTCGTCCTCACCGATCAGCACTTTATGGACGGACAGAGCACTGTGAGCGAATTGGATTTGAAGAATCTACCGGTTAAAAGGCATCTGCTCTCTAAAGATCAGCTTCAGTCCATGGATGCATACAAACGATATGAGCTTACGGATTCGGGTGTGTCACCAATGGCTCCTCCTGGAGTATCCCGTCATGTAGTTGTGGTTGACAGCGATGAGCATGACGTGGAAGGGCATCTAACCGAGTCGGCGCAAGAAGCTCAGGCCATGGTGGAAAAACGGCTGAGGAAAGAGGCTTCTCTCAGCAAAGGAATGGATGATCCTGAGTACATGCCCCTTGTTGAAGGTGAGCCCTGTGAAAACCTGCTGTTTTCATGGGGATCCACCTACCACACGGTTAGTGAGGCGGTGAAGGTTTTGCAAGGTACGGAGAAAAAGGAAGAAGACGCCGCTCCGCATTGTGTGGCTCATGCACATCTGAACTGGCTCTGGCCCCCACCTGTCCGGAGGCTGAAAGAGTTGGTTGAGGGCGCCTCAAAGGTGGTGGTGGTGGAGAACAATGTAGATGGTCAGTTTGTGAAGTATCTAAGAATGATCACCGGTTATGAGGCTGATGTTCTCATCAACAGAATGGACGGACGGCCTCTGTTGGTGGAAGATCTTGTGAAACAAATCGGAAAGGAGGTGGGGTGATGAGCGTGGAACATCAAGACTATGAGAGCAATGTTGAGAATGCATGGTGCCCGGGATGCGGAAATTTCGGAATCCTGAACGCAGTTAAAAAGACACTCTTACAGCTTGAACTGGCTCCTCATGAGGTTTTGATTTGTTCGGGCATTGGGCAGGCCCCGAAGTTACCCCACTATCTGAGGGTAAACACCTTCAACGGTCTGCATGGAAGAGAAGTTGCTCACGCAGTGGGCGCAAAGCTGGTGGCCCCTGAGTTGACCGTCCTGGTGCACGGCGGGGACGGAGGGATCTACGGAGAGGGAGGAAACCATTTGGTGCATAACATAAGACGTAATCCCGACATCACCGTCTGCGTACATGACAACCGTGTCTACGGTCTTACTAAAGGGCAGGCTTCACCGACAACCCCCATGGGGTTCCCCGGGCCTATTGATCCCCATGGTGTTTTGGCTTTGGAGTTGAATCCTTTGGCGTTGGCGATTTCTCAGCGATGTAGTTTCGTGGCTCAAGCCCTCACATCCTCACAGGATCACCTCGTGAACATTCTGGAGAGGGCGATAAAGCACCGGGGGCTATCGTTGGTGAATGTTTTGCAGCCATGTGTTTCATGGAACAAAAAACATACATACTCATATTTCAAAGACCACTGCTATGTGATCAAGGAAAAGCCCCCAAAAGCGGATGAAGAAGGCGGCGATGGAGGAAGCGGCGATGAAAAAGGCGGCGAAAGACTCCATGATCCCAGGGATCTAAACGCAGCGTTTCGGTTGGCAACCGGTTCTGGTGATAAACTCCCCCTGGGGGTGTTTTACCAGGAAGAGAGGCCTGTTTTTCAGGGCGTTGTCTCTAAGTCCGATGGAGGCCTCCCCGCCGAGAGAAAGCCCGACCCCAAATCAGCTGCGGAGTTTCTAGCCGGAGTTTGTCACTGAACTAAAGGTTGATCCGGAGCATGTAAATAAGCTCAAGGTTGATCCGGAGCGTGTAACTGAGCTCCAGGCTGCTGAAGAAGAGGCCACGCACCATGAAGCTAATTAGCTGGAACGTTAACTCCATACGTACTCGGATGGAGAGGATTTCTGCACTGATAGAGAGGGAGTCGCCGGATGTGCTCTGCCTTCAGGAGACAAAGGTGAGAGATGAGGATTTTCCCTGCCAACCATTTGATGAGAGGGGGTATCGCTGCTTTTTTCACGGACAAAAGTCTTACAACGGGGTGGCGACTCTAATTCGAAAAGATACCGCCGCCGCTTTAGAAGATGATCAAGCGGGTGAATCGGCGGGCGTCACAAGGGAGACGGTAAAGCGTGGGTTTCCCGGAGATCCTATCTTTGAACAGTCCCGGGTTTTATCTGTCAAGTTAGGCAAACTGAATCTGGTGAATGTCTATGTAGTCAACGGGAAGGCGGTGGGCCACGAGTACTATGACCTGAAGCTTCGGTGGCTGAAGGCACTCACCGATTGGATCGCTGAGGCCTATGATCCATCAGATGAGCTGATTATATGTGGTGATTTCAATATTGCACCGGAAGATCGGGATGTCCACGACCCCGAGCGGTGGCAGGGGAGGGTCCTCTGCAGCGAACCCGAACGTCTACGCCTCTCCGAACTCCTAGGTTGGGGTTTATTGGATCTGCACCGCGTTTTTACGCAAGATGAGGATCTGTTTACATGGTGGGATTATCGGCAAGGAGCTTTTCACAGAGGCTGGGGCTTGAGGATAGATCTCTTCTTGGGTACCAAACCTGTGGCAACCCGAGTCAAATCGGTGAAGGTGGACCGGGATGAGCGAAAAAAGACCTCCGGGCCCGGCAAACCCAGCGACCACGCCCCTGTCATTGTGTCCATTGGGTGAAGCTTTTTTCCGCCACCATAGGGATCTTCACGGTAAAATTAGTAGAAACCGAAAACACTCTACTTTCGGCTATCTTAGTCCTGTAGGTTTTGAGAACGTTTACTCTGATGAATCAGCTAAGAAGGACTTGGCTTAGGGCTGATTCAAAAAAACTATTCTTTGGTGCGGTGGTCATCCACAGCGGTACGAGATAATTATGGGATTTCATTTTTTTCGAGGGGGCAAGTCGATATCTTTGACCACAAAGTGTCCGCGAATCAAATGGAGAGCGGGGTTTACGTAGAGCTGCATCTTCCATCCTTTCATATATTTGGGGTTTTTGTTGCTTGAAAAAGAGGGGGGGGCGCCCAGAAAAGAGATAGAGTTCACTGTTTGTTTTTTGCCGTTTTCATCGATGAACTCTACGGCTTCCAGTTGACCAACGGTGCCTTTTTGGATGATTTCCAGAGAGTCTTTTCTTTTGAGATGGAGGCGTAAGGTCACCTTCAGACCCATATTGTCCAGGGTTTTTTGAACCCTGGAGGGGAGAGGTTTATTAATGAAAGAGGCCGGGTCTTCAATGGTCAACACTTGGCTTCGTTCGGCCACTTTCATCAAGAAGTCCCCCTCCAATTTTTTGATGGATTTGACCTTTTCAGGGATCCCGTGGAGGCGTAGTGGAAGGGAAAACCCATGGCTTTCCGTCATGGGGAAGCGTCGATTTCTAGGGGACATTGATTTTAAGTATTTGGGAGAAGAGGAGATACGTTTGAGAGGTTTTCCCTGGTCATCAATGGCTTTTAGGCCGGAAAGCCGCCCGTAGGCCACGCTCTTTTTGGGAACATCGCCCACCACCTTCAAGGTGAGATACACAGTGGGCCCGTCGTCGTCGTACCAGTTCATATTTCGGATCCCAAAGCCAAGGTCCGGTTTCTTGTCGAATGCGTAAAAGTGGAGATTGGAGTCTTGCCTTTGAGCTGCGGCCAAAAGGTGGCCCTTGGGGCCAAAAGCCAGCCACCAAGGAGGCGCGGTGCTTTCTAACGTGGCGACGGTTTTTAGATTCGCGACTTTCTTGATGGCTAGGTGTCTTTGTTTTGTGCCCAGGGCCAACCATGTCCCTGTGGGATCAAAAGCCACAGGGGCGACATGTTGCGGGAAGGTTTTTGAGGCATTCCACGTGGTCGTATCAAAAATCATGGCTGAGGTTTCGCCGGCCACTACGAGCTTCTTTCCGTCGGGGCGGAAGCTGAGAGAGCGAAGGGCCTTTTCCGGCCCTTTGATGTTGTTGGGTAAAAACACTTTTTTCGAAAGATCGAAGAGGTAGAGTGTTCCATAGCCGCCCACAGCGATGAGGGGCTTTTGGGGATGGGCGGCGAGGCTGTAGAACCCTTTATTCTGTGGGCTTTTTGCGGTGTGAATCCCCTTTTTGCTCTGGAGGTCTGTAAGCAGGAGCGTGCCGTCTTGACTAGCAGAGACCAGGAGGTTTTTCCGGCCGAAAAAGACCATGGAGGTGATGGTGTCGGGCAGCGAGGGGAGTGGAGAGAATTCTTGGCTTTCTAGATTTAAGAGTTGAGCCCTTCCTTTACTGAAACCTAATGCGAGGTAGTTGCCTTTGGGGCCGAGGGCCATGGAGCTGGTTCCAGGCTCAAGGGGGATATCTTTTATTATTTGGCCGGTATTTTGGCTTAGGAGAGAGACCTGTTTTCGCTCCGCCAACACCCAAGCTTCAGCACTTCGGCTCGCCACTCCGCCAAAACCATAGCCGGCTGAATGGATGCGAACCCTCCTCCATCGAGGCGCAGAGGTCCCCTGAACGGTTTGGGTTTTTTGTGGGTCTTGTTTTTTTGATTTGGTGCGTTTGTGGGAATTGTTGTTCTTTTTTGATTTATCTTCACTTGCTTTGTCTTCTCCCAAAGAATCTTTCTTCTTTTTTTCCGCACTTTGAGAAGAGCATCCCATGGAAAAAAAAAGCGCTGCAAAGAGTAGACTCAAAACCCGCCAATTTTGAAAACAGAAAAGATTTTGAAAACCACATCCGTCTTGGAGATGGAACCTGTGTTTAAGCTCAAAAAATTGTTTCTTCATCTGCGTTTCCTTTGGGGTTTTGACATATTATTGAAGAGTTAGAGGCCTCGTGATGATTTGGCGGCGTGACAACGAGGACGCGCCATTTGGCGCGCAGCAGTTAACCCAGCAGGCCGGGATGGATCGGCGTCCGAATCCAGAAGTTATTTTTGAGTCAGACCTTAGGATGTGATCCTGGAACACTCGGTTAAAGCGCTTTTAACCACTTTATCTCGTCGCACAGTGCTCTTTTAAAAGGGCTTCGTATTTTGGATAATACTTTTCAACTTCTTCGATGACTTTCTTTTCCACTTTCCCTCCCACCAATGGGATCTTCACCGTTACATTGAATTTTTCGGTGACACTGCACCCGTTGTCGGTAGGTTGGATATCGATACTGCCGGTTACTTTGACTCGATCACCGTGGGGGCTGTCATAGTCCCATTCGGCCTTGCGATTTTTTAGGTCCCATTTATAGACAGTGACGGTTTTTTCGGTTCTGCTCTTGTCGACTCCGGTCACGCCTTTGGCATATTCCTCAACTTCCGCCTTTATAACAGCCTCGTTATCGTTGCGGCTGACTTCCTTCACTTCGGCGGACGGATTGCCTTGTTTCAAAAAATTGGCTTTTTGAAACTCAGGGGAACAGAGCACTTCCATGACCAGATCCGGTTGATAGTCCAGGTTGATTGTGTTTATAGATTGCTTTGACATGATCAAATACCTCCAGTTTAAAACCTTATTACCCCAGTATGTTAGAGACAGAGCCTTTCAGAAGTTCTCCCATTCTGCAAGGGCTTTATCCAGTCTTCGCCATACCGTTTCGCCGAACATATATTCAAGGGTGTCTCTCATCTCTACATAAAGAGGTTTTGTTGCCAGTCTGTTAGGTGAACAACATGCGAGATTAAGGTAATCGTCTTCATCGCTGTCGCCGCCCTCACCCACGGTTGCCACCTCATAGCTATGTTTGGAGATGAGCATTATGTTCTCTTTCTCATCCACATCCATAAGGACGAGTGGAAACATAAGACAGGCAGAGGGCTTGTAATCCAGTGGGTTCAGACCGTTTTCATTGCAAAAAACATGTAACATACAAAAATGAAACCCAAGAGATTCAGGATCATTCGACATGAAGATACACCAATCTTCCTTGGGGCGAACGAGAAGCCGATCATAATCTTCATCCCACTCATAGAACCCACCTTCTTTTTTTATGAGCTGCTCAAGAGCCGGAAAGCGCTTCTCTATTTCGGGTAATATGCTCTCGATGCGTTTTTTTTCATTCGGTGAGACCCGGGGAGCGTATCCTCCGCAACACGTCCTGTGGGTTTTGAGCCCAGTAATAGTGCGTCCGTTTTTCCCCGGTATGCAAAGCCGCGTATCACACACAAACGGATCCAGCATAGCCTGTGCATCGAAGTAGACATTGTCGATTTTTAACAGGCGCCCCTCTTCTTCGAGATAGCTTGTGTATTTCACGAGAGGGTCCAGGTGATAGTAATCCGTATCTTCTCTCAACCGCTTTTTTAACTCATGTTTCATTTATTGTTTTTTCTTTTTTGTTGTTTTCTTTTTATCAATAACTCTATCCAGATAGATTGAACTCTCTAAGCTCTTGCAGCTCTCAGTATGTGCACCAATCGGAACTCATGAATCACAATTTACGAACCAACTACCAACTCCACCCACCAGGTGGAAGGAAAGCAAAGCCTTCGAAGCTTACATTCAACCTCACCAACTTCCGTATAACAAATCAGTTCAGAAAAAATTAAATAGAATGATCTAAAAGTCAATCGCTTAGGCGGTCCGGCAGACCCATAGATGTGAGCCTGATTTGATCGCGACACCTGTCCCATATAGACCGGTGTCAGTTCGAAGACCTCGCCCAATTGTTTCTCCTCGGTGTA
>JAABSF010000032.1 GCA_011390535.1 Deltaproteobacteria bacterium
TGCGCATTACCTCGAAACCGAATTTTTGAAGTGCACGGATGAGTTTGTTGCCGGTTATTGATGGGAATGTGGTCATGCGTTTATTACCACTTTTTGGACGCCGATAAATTCATTGGATAAAGGGCTCTCGATCTCAAGGCAAAGCTCAATGGCTTCCTTTACTCTTTTAATCAAGGTATCAAGAGATTTGGCCTGAGTGTGGCAACCTCGAAGAGCAGGAACTGAGGCAACAAAGAAACCGTCTTCGTCTTTTTCTATTATTACACTAAATTCTTTCATTTTAGTCCTACTTGGATTTTGTCCTTTATAACATAAGTTTTAAAAGAACGTCCCAATGAAATTGTTTGTTATACAACGTTCAACCGGGCTGACAGGGGGAACACAGTGTCGTCGGTCACTTGATCCTCAAGCGCTTTGTTGGGATTCCGGTCAAACTTTATCCCTACAATATCCCGAGATATCCCAGGGAAAGCGGGACAGATTCGTTATTCAGGACTCTCGTCCGGTCACCATGAGACACTCAACATAATCTTGAGCTATCTCTTCAGTGCCTAAATACCCATTATCAAGCCAAATATTCATATCCAAGTAAATATCTATCCGATATTAATGTGTTTTTTACGTGTTGGCTGAGCGTCTTTATTTTAGAGGCTCAACGTGGAAATAAATGCGATGAATGGTCAATTCTATTGACACCCGTCATATTTAAACCTAGCCTTTAAATATGACGGCCAAGGACAGGTTTCTAGAGAAAAAAATCAATCGTTTACTCTCTATGTTTCCAGCAGTTGGGGTTATCGGCCCGAG
>JAABSF010000033.1 GCA_011390535.1 Deltaproteobacteria bacterium
AGTGCGACAAATCAACTTTGGTCAAAAAATTGCGACCGGACTGGAGATATTACGATCTGGAACGTCCCGATCATTATCAGCTCATCACCAGCGACCCGTTAGGTTTTTTTCAGCGGCGTGGGGAAAAGACAATAATTGATGAAGCCCAGCAATATCCTGACCTTTTCAAAGTTTTACGCAGCGTTATCGACAGCCATCGGTCAACTACCGGACGCTTCCTGCTAACCGGCTCCAGTTCTCCGGATCTTGTCCGAGGGTTGTCTGAAAGCCTTGCCGGCAGGATGGCGACAGTGGAGCTCTGGCCCTTCAAGGCAGGTGAATTTTACAATCAGTCCATTTCGCCGATTTATGATGTCCTGACATCCAAAAAACCTGATTTGACGCGAGTTTTAAATGAAGAACCCCTGTTAACTCCGGATCAGACATACATGCATTGGCTTTTGGGTGGATACCCTGAACCCAGGATAAAAGGCGAACAGGTTCCCGAGTTCCAGGGGTTGTGGATGGACGGGTATTTCAACGATTACATGGACCGTGATATCGGACGTCTCTTCCCGGGCATTAATAGGCACACCTTTCGTTTGTTCATTCAGAGCCTTTCCTTTCATTCCGGCTCTGTACTAAACAGGTCAAAGCTGGCCAGGGCGGTAGAGGTGAGTTCCCCTACCATAAGGCTTTACTTGGAGATATTGCACGGTACGTTGGTTTGGAGAAACTTGAGAAGTTTTGAAAAAAACAATTTGAAAAAGGTGCAAAAGATGCCCAAGGGTTTTTTTCGGGATGGGGGAATTCTGCATCATTTGCTCAAGATAGTTGATGTAGATGACCTTTTGATTCACCCGGTGGCCGGCAGGTCTTTCGAGGCTTTTATAATTGAAGAAATCATCCGGGGGTTTGGATGCACAATGTCTCCCGGAATCGATTTTTACTTCTATAGAACCAGAGACAAGTCAGAGGTTGATCTTATTGTGGAGGGAATGTTCGGGGTTTTGCCCATCGAAGTAAAATTGGGTCACAAACTGCATAAACGATCCCTGACGGGACTGAAGAGTTTCATGTCCGACACTGGGGCCGGTCTTGGGATTATTGTTAACAATGCGGACAGGGCCGAATACTTGGCGGACAACATTGTGCAAATTCCCGCCGTTTATTGGTAGGTGAATCTCGGTCGGGGACTGCCTACCGTGAGGGAGCGGCCGGCTGGAACAGTTCGCCGACGGGAGGGCTTGATTCAGGCGGCAGAACTGATTGGAGTGGTCATCTAAGAATAATAGAGAGGCACGGTAATGGATAGTAATACAGAAAGAAGCCCCTTGGTTTTGTTCATCGGTGGGGTGGTAACGTTGTTTTTTGTAGCAGGGCTTGTAGCGGTTTTATTGATCGGGTGTACGGCTGATGATGGGAGCGGGGGATCTGGAGGTTTGGATGGAGGAGAAGGGATGGACGGGGGTGTGGGTTTGGACGGGAGTTATCATGTAGACGGCGATATGGGCTACGACGGCTGGACGGGCGGAGAGGACGGATCAGTTGATCTCCCGTCGAGATGGCTCGACTGGGAAGGGGTTGTAAATGCGCGTGACGTTGGTGGTTATGCCATATCCACTGGCGAGACGATTCGGTGGGGGGTCCTGTTTCGAGGAGGCGACCTGACCAACCTGACCCAGGCTGGGTGCGATGCGATGGAGCTCGATAGAGTGGTTACCGTCATAGACCTAAGAGAAGACGCCACCCGGCAAAACAGCCCGGCGCCCGAGTGTGTCTCGGTAAACGCGGCAATCCAGCCGGTTCCAATGCCGAAGCTGCTCCCTGCCTCGGAGCAGAACTATCTCGCGCTCATGGAGCAAGCTGAGCCCGTGGTTTCAGGCATGTTCAACGCTCTGGCCGCAGCGGGGGCCGCTCCTGTTTATATCCACTGCGTCATAGGAAGGGATAGGGCGAGCTACGCCATAGCATTGGTCATGCTGGCTTTGGGAGCAGACAGGCAAGCCGTGCTGGAAGACTTCAGGCTTTCTAACGACGTCGGGATCGGAGTCACGGACTCGCATCTGGAGGCGGTGTTAGACGAGATCGATTCCCGGGGAGGCATTGAAACCTACCTCACGGGGCTCGGGGTCACCCAGCAAGAGATCAACGCCGTGAGGGAGTGGGCGCTCGAGTGAAAAGCCAATGCTCTGAAAGCAGCGAAGCTCTTGTTTGGGAGTGCGCCACTCTTTTTCTTTAGCTCATCCGGTCCTTTAGCAGTCCGAAGGTTTAGGAAAGTAAATCCTCAACAAAAAGCATGGGCATTACAAATGTCTGTCTGTCTTTTAAGATAAGGACATCACAAAAGAATGTGCAGTGACGGCGATACTTAAGTTGCTGGACGGCGATGATTAAGGATTTACAAAGTGGAGGGAAATGTGCAAAGTCTTGGGTGTTAGGGTTTGTTAGTGCCTACCCGGCACCTTTTGGATTTATATGAAGCATTTGACACAGACACATCGTTGGCGGTTTCTAAGGGTATTGGCTTGGTCGGGGGCGTTGGGGAGCACGGCTTTGTTGTTGCTGGGTTGCCTGGCGCCCGGGAGCGCTTTACCCTCCATGGGTCCTCAGGGGTTTGATAAATGGCTCCATTTCATAGCTTTTTTTGTTTGGGCGGGAGCCTGGCTTTTAGCAGTAGATGCTGATTTGCGTGGTGCGCTGTTGGTTTTGTTCGGGGGAGCTGTGTTTGGAGGAGCTCTTGAATTTGTTCAGGCCGCGCTTCCATATAAACGGTCCGCTGAGCTGTGGGATTGGCTCGCGGATGTGATGGGCATCCTTGTAGCGTGTGCTTTGTGGTGGGTTCTGCGCAGAGGTGGTCTGTTGGAGCTTCTCCGTGCTCCTGTGGAGGCTGAAGAAGAGCGCTAGGCCGGCGCCTTTGGGCGTTTAACTCCACCCGGTTACTTGCCAAGATTCCATTTTCTGGAATGGACCTGATAAACAATCCGCCATTTCGGCCATTTAGGGAGCTGAAAAAGTGAAGGTGGCGGAGATTGGCGGCCTGATTCGTGAATCAAAAAGATTTTACGGTGGGTAAAATCGTACTCTACGCTGAGTGTCCGATCCATGAGGCGGAGGGTTGTAGGGTGGTCTTGTCTGAACGCTTCCATATCCAAGTCATCAACGAGATGGGGCAGGATATCCTCCGAGGTTATTAAATTCAGATCTTCTAAGGCTTGCAACCCCAGCTCTTGGAGTTTGGATGCAAGCCATGCTTGCGGCTTGAGGTTGGAGGGCGGGGTCATGGAACGGGCACGAAAGAAGAGCTCAGTCTCACGCAGTGATTGGGTGAGCGAATCATACGCTCCAGGCAACACAGTCCCCTGTTGTATTAGAACAGCGGCTGCTTCGAGACTTTCGCTATTTTTCAGGGGCCGTTCTTCGGTGTGTATCTCTCTGTCTCCGTAGACAAAAGACCACCTCCCCATGAGGTCTTCGGTAGAAATGGGGCCACGGTTGGGGTTGAATTTTTTGGTGGGCTTTTTGCCATCGGTGAGTATGTAGACGGAGATGAGTTTTTTATCGGCCAGTCCGAAGATTGCGAGGTCTCTCGGAGAAAGGGGGAGGCAACACGTAGCTATATGAGTTATTCGGAAGCCTTTGGTCCTTGTTGAGTGAGTGTCCAGAACGGCGATGGCTGACACGTCCGGTTTTACAAATGAATCG
>JAABSF010000034.1 GCA_011390535.1 Deltaproteobacteria bacterium
CCTTGGAGGCAAAGAAGTGTTTTGTCGCCTATTTGTACATCACGGCGTATATCGATGAGGATTTCTCTAAAGAGGAAAAAGCTTTTGCTGATGATATTACACTCAAAGTCCTGGATAAGGAGACAGTTGATGAGATCCTGGAGAGTGTCAGAGTGTTTCTGTATCGCAGGTCGGTTTTCGCCTATGCATTTCATTACAAAGGGCTGAATGAGAGCTTCGCCAGGGCCGTGGCCGAGCGTTTCCATGTAGACGAAGATAAAGCACAAGAGATTAATACACAGGTTTTCAATGCGGTGATGGCCATGCGGGGGCCATACGCGGAAGCAAGCGCGGCGCTGGCTGAAGAAGAGTCGGATAGTGAAGAGAATTCACCCGATTCAAATACCTCTCACACAAACTAAATCTTTTATAAAAGCAAAAAGAACGGATTTTTCGCAACCTTAATCAGGAGAAGATTGTGAGTGAAGATAGGGATAAGAGAAACTGGCGTGAGATAGACAAAAAAAAGGATCGTAGCGCTCATCGGGGAGAAGAACGAAAACCACTATACCCCAAAAGGCCCACAAGGGCGTCGGGACGATACAAAGACGCCCTCAACAAAGCTTTCGAAGCTGGAGATATCGGAAAAATAACCGAGCGTTTATCCCAGAACAACTCCCCTCCGGAAGGACAGGAAGAGTCCACCCAAAAACCCAAATCAAAAACAAAAAAGGCATCCAGACAAAAGCTGATCCGTGGAGTTAAAAACAGTTCGAACCGCCGAGAGACAACCAAAGCTCTTGAAGAGTATTTGCAACATTACGAAATGCCCGATGATTTTGATTTTCTGACGAGAGCCTTGGATCATCCTGACGAACAAATCACAACAAAAGTGCTTCAACATATTCTGGAGCTGTTGGAAACAGAAAAACCGCGACGTAGTGGAGAGCTAAGGGGCAAGCTGAGAATAATGGAAGATGATATCGACCAAACCGATGAGATCAAAGAGCTGGCCGGCAAGGTGCTGAAAGAACTCTAATAGATCTAATGCATCTCATGGATCTGATAGAACCAATGGATCTAATGGATCTAATAGAACTAATGGATCTAATAGAACCAATGGATCTAATGAATCCAATCTCTCATTACTCTAATCAACGAATAACTAGAATATCACCTTTTCCACGACCAAAAGTCTCAGGATGATACATCTCCTCGGCTTTTGGAGGCGGTGCTATGAAACGTCCGGGAGTTAAAGCCCGAGCGGTGTATTCATAAGTGTATACCCCCGCCGGAAGAAGTGATGTAAAAGCTTCTGCACGCTCATCCCGTAGATTCTGATGTTCGTACCACTTTAGTCGCCATAGATACCTGTAGAAATGTTGCGCTCTCAAAAGCCCTGCAGTTCCCCTAACCCTCCCACGATGTCGCCGACCACGCCGGTGCGAATATCTTAGCCCGGTTTTCTTTAACCCGGTGTTCTGTTTATCTTTGTCCGGTTTTCTCTCGGCTCCTTTCAAAGAGGCGTTGATGGCCTCCAGCCCCGCGGGTAATGGATCCACAAGGGCAACATGAGTTCTTCTTTCATGGGCGGCCATTGTAACCACTACTTTTACTCTTGCGCCGGCGCGTACACTCCAGGAACCATCCGGCTCCCTTGTTACATCTTTGGGATCATCCACCGCTTCATAGCGCCGCTGCACCGTAAAACCGTGATTAACGGGTGGTGGACGAAGATCCTTGGGGGCGTACCGCATTCCAATGCGGTAATACAATCGACCTCGTCCCTTTTTGTCCACAACCAGGTCTTTTGCCTCGCCCTCGGTGATTTTTGAGAGCTGGGACATGGGAATCTCAATCAGCTTCTCCTCCGTTGTGCGCCCCCTGAAGTTCTGGCTTCCGGCGAATGATTCACCCAGCCAGATGCGTGCTGTAAACGCCGGCGTGTCCTTTTCGTAAGTGCGGAAGTATTGATCCAAGCCCAAAAGAACCCAAGCATTCTCCTGAGTGTTCGACCACCGGCCGCGTTTACGGTGAGCCAGCAATGATCGGACAATCTTAACAATGAGATCACTTTTGGGTTGGTCTTTGATAAGGCCTTCCAGAATGATGCCGTCGATTCTTCGGCTGGAATGGAGTACCAAATGAGCTCCATCTTCATATGATGTTCTGAAATGAGCCGCTGACGCTGTTTCCGTTACTCTGTTTCTCAGGAGCTTGCGAATTCGCTCAATGCTCTCTGTGTCTTTGCTTTTCACAAAGACCGGATAAAGCCAAGCGATACCCTCCATCGGAATAGGCCGCATGGCCGTGAGCTTTTTGAAGGCTTTTTCAGCCCCTGCCGGATCCGGCTTATCGGCCAGGGCCGACACATATTTACCATATGCAGTAATGACCCACCTAGCCCGTTCAGAATACTCCCCGGGAATATGGGATTCGATGGTCTCGACGTAAGCAATGGCACGCTGCAACATATTTTGGGGCACATCGTAGCCCTTTTGCTTTGCTCGGAGAATCGCATGGGTGACATGAACACTTATAAAAGGCCAAGACCTCCTCCCGGAGCGCCAAAAACCAAACCCACCATCGTGATTCTGAATTGACCGTAGGCGCTCCATATCTCTCTTAAGCATCTCTTCCATTGCGCCTTCGCTGGGCAGGCCTTTAGCTTTAAAGGCAGAGAGTACGTCTCTTAAAGCAGTCGCCGAGAGGATTCTGGACGCCAACTGCTCGGCGCAGCCAAATGGGTATTCGTATAGATAAATGACAGCATCGGTGAGAGCCGAGAGTGCTGTTGAGGAAGTATTTATCTCGAGACCCCCAAACACCGGTATCACATCGGGCGGCACTTTTACCGGCTGAACCTCTCCCTTATCATCAATTGTTCCGTAGGTTGCGAAAGCCTCTGTCGTAGCAGGAGTCCACACCGGGAGCGATACTTGAGCTGCATCAGAGGCAGCGCCGCTTGTAGCAGCAACTTGAACACGCGCCTTACCGGACATTATGGTTTCAGCCTCGAACAAAACCTCCCGGCGATCCTCTGCAGGCACCTTGATCCGTTTTCCCGGATTCTGCGCCAATCTCAAGTTACCCGCCCTCACCGCTACATCCACATACATCTCCTCCTCTGTGGCATTATGAACCACCACAGGCAACTGGAACCTATCGCCATAATTTAAAAAACGTGGTGCCTTCGGCCGAACCATCAAAGGCATCCCGGCGGTGACATTGCTCTCTCCTTTACCGTACATATCGGCACCGGAAACAGCCACAGCAAAAACCCGGTAACGGGTCAGGCTGTCCGGCAACTGCAAGGGAATTTCCACTCTCCCACCGGAGCCAATTTCGGCTGCCGGAACAAAAAGCGCCAGCGCTGAAAAATCTTTCCTCACCGCTATTGGGGTCCCTTCGGGTTCGCTCGCCTCTTCGGCCATGCTCTCAGACTTCATGGCTACGGCTCTGCGAGGCATTCGTTTTCGGGATCGCTTTGCCGAACTTTCGGGAAGAGCTGCCCGCAAAGTTGCCATGTCTTTTCTCCCGGCCGGCATACTAACATCAACATCCTTGAATTTGCTCAGTTTCTGCGGGTCCATAAGAGCCACCGCTCTTCTCAGGTGATGGTCTGATACGCCCTCGCTGCGTAAAGGGAAAAAGGGTGCAATCGGGTCACCGAGAGAATAGCCCGTAAGCGCCAAGACAGCCTCATCTACCACCACAACAGCGACCCTGCCTTTGTTAACCGCATTTCCGACGCTATCTTTCACGTTCACAGCGATTGTAGTTTTTCCTCCGGGCGACAGCCTCTTTTTCCGAGGCTCCACATCAACCTTCAGCCTCTTTTTATGGGCCGGAACCTTCAAAATCAAAGATCCGGATGCAAAGGCCGGGCGTTTGGGCAAACTCTTTACGGGCTCCCCTTTATCGTCTATCCGAACCGCCGCTCCAACCAGATCCACATGCACGCGCAGCCCCGGAATAGCTTTCTCGGAGATGGGAATCTTCAGGGTCTTGGTGTTGCCTATGATTGCAAAACGTTCCTTTTTAACAATACCCGCCCTTCGAATGGTCAAAAGCCCTTCAGCTCCCTCGAATGGCGCCTGCACCAACACCTCTGCCGTCTCTCCGGGCTCATAACTCTCCTTGTCCGCTATTAACCGAACCTTTTCGCGCTCAACTTTCCGGGAAGGTGGTCGTCTCCCTCCGCTTACCCATCTAGTTAAAACAGTTGTATTGGAACGTCCCTTGTCGTCGTGAACAATCGCCTCAATGCTATAACGTCCTCCCTCTTTTGTCCCGAATTTGCATTGAACCGCGTCTCCAGCTGAACGTACTTTGCACTCCTGAGGGTCTACCTTGCGGGTGATCCACTTTCCCTTTTCATACCTCCATTTGTGACGATAGGCTTTGATTAGAACCTCTACATCTTTCTGAGCCTCTCCCTCCAAATTGGTAACAATAGCATCGACCTTTAAGGGCGTGCCCTTTCTTACAAAGTAGCGATCTGTTTTGATGCCGACATAGCGGGTCGCCGGATGCACCAGCACACTCTTTTCAGATGTCCATGTACGTCTATCTACATCAGTTACTGTAACTGAAGCTGTTAGACTCATGGGTTGAGAGGGTTTCAACTTTTTAAGTAAGACTTTCAACGAATCCTCACCTCGGCTGTCCGTGCGGCTCTCGTGGGTTTTGGTGGTCATCGAGTCGCGAGAACGGCCCTTTAGCCACGACGGCGTCCAACCGACAAAGGTGTATTCATCTCGGTTGGGTGGTCGAAAACTGCCTCGCTTGGCAAAAACCCGCCACTTTACAGGGGCATTAGCCAATCCCCCTCCTGAAAAGTATTCCGCCGAGGTGGTAAAATCCACCTCTCCTCCCACAAAATGAGGACCCTGTGAAGCTTCAGTTTTTACTTCAAATTCGGGCCGTTTAAACTCCTGAATTTTAAAAAAGTGACTGTAAACACTCCGCTGAAACGCCACCCCCGCAAGACTCAAGGAAACCCGCGCCCTCCCTAAGTTCACATCATCGGGGAGGTTAAACTTTAAATCGAAGCCACCGGAATCGTCCACCGGCGCCGAACCCTCACCAATCTTATTGCCCCGTGGACCGTACACCGTAAAACGCACCTCTCGAGCCCTTTCGGGGAGAAGCTCTACACCGGCTTCTGCGCTCATATCGACAACCCTGGCCCATCCTTTCACTCGAACTTCTTCTTTGGGTCGATAGAGATTCCGGTCATCAAAAACATACCACCCCACAACCTTGCCCGGACCTGAAGACTTCGTCCATCGCCCTGTTCTGCGTCGATACAAAGTTTCCGGCAAGATTGCGAGGTCCTCACCTTTACGGGCTACAAGAACAGCGTGACCATCTGTGCTGATGGGCAAATCCAGCTTTGCAATGCCGGTCTCTGTGCTCCTCGCAGAGATGATGCTCGACACCGGCTCCAGAGACAACGTAGCGCCCGAAACAGGTTTTCCATCTCTCAGCCGCGAAACCCAGGCGATCATCTTTCCATGATCAGCGAACGCGTCCAACGCCAAGTCAGTCACCTGCACCCAAGAGAGCACATATTTTCTCTCATATTTTTTCTCCGGCAATGGCCACTGAGAGACTTGAACCATCAGCTGACCGTGCCCTTGTTCGTTGAGATAGTTTTTTAAAGAGATCGCTGTCTCGACCATCTCATCGGCACCCTTTTCAACCTTGATGACTTTTTCCTCTATAAGCTTTCCGGGAGGTGACACAGGATCTTTGGACCATCGGTATTTTCCTGAGTAGTTCATGTAGGCATCCCAATCTTTCGGGCCGACCTTATAGACTTTCACCTTCAACTTTTCGAAGTTAACGCTGCTGACACGAAATGATTTGTCCCCACTTGGGTCCAGCACCGCGAATGTGCCATAACCCGACGTAAGATTGGGAACAGCCTCCCGAAAATGAAATGTCCTCCCTAGAGATCTTCCAAGCGTTTGACCGAAAGCATCTTTAAGTGTCGGAGGCAAGGTTACATGATAATCAGTTCTACCCTTTGTTTGTCCACGAACAATCAGACTGTGACCTCGTACGCTGATATCCATGTCCGGAAGCGACGGCGAAACCTTCACATCTTTTGCTTGGACTGATTCTTCATCGAGTCGATTGTTGAAACGAAAATACATAGGATGGAAAGGTCGGCATTTAAAGGACGGCTCACAATTTTTCGAAGAGACAGCCAAAGGAGAATAGGTTTTAAAATCCAAAACCTGAGTCTCCTTCGTAACTAAAGGCCCCTCCTTGGACGGAGTCCCCTCATCAACCACCACCTGATAGCTTGTATCGGACTCCAGCTTGTTTTGCGCGACGAAGGCAAGAACACGCTTCTCGGGAGCACCTTCTACGAAAGCCGCGGCTATCTCATCCCCGGTGATCTCGCTTTGTGTAGCCATCCGCAAAGCCACCGCGCCTCCGCCTCTCAAGCCCACCTTTTTAAGGACTTTTTCCGGCTCAATCTCCTGATCAAAGACAAGTACAAAAACAGGATCCACACTGTGAGGTCCACCCCTCGGATGACCAGCCAACACTGTGGGTGGAGGGGTCTGAAAACTCCATTCCTTGGTTTTCTCCAGCTCGCCGCCGGTGACGGATTTTGTCCCCGCCGGTACAGACACATGAAAGCGCGTAGCCATGGGGAGTCGCTTCTTCGCTTCAAAAAACAGAGTCTTTGCCCCTACCCAGCGCCACTTCCCTTCGATTTCCGGCCGGATCTCCACCGGGACCCCTTTCGCCGTCGTGGCAGCATGGGATGTCACCGAAACCATTGGCTGCGAAAAGGTAACCGACAGCCTTGGCGCCATATCTACATCGCCTTCAGGTGAATAACGAACAATTTTCAACGGGCCCTTGTCGACGCTCTCCTTCGGGGGCTTCAGTTCTTCTTTGGGTGGAAAAGACTCCTTTTTAATCGCCGCTGCTCGAGGCGCCGGCAGAGAAGCTGCCCTGAAAGCAAAAGCCTTCTTATCTCCCTCACTGACTTTAAGTGGTGAAAGCCTTCGCAGCAGCTTTTTTGTGTCAGCCATCGCCAAAGGCACTGCATCCGCCCTGGGGATGGGCTCATATGAACCTGCAGCGCCCGCCTTTTCATCAGTCAACTCGAAGACTAGCCCAGTGGTTTCCTTTTCATCTCCTATCACTGTCTTCTTCGGATCGCTCTTTAAACCCGCCGGGCCTTCTTTTTCAGAGCGCTTCTTTTGATCCTCCTTTTTACAATCTTTACACCCTGAAGATGCCAAAACGCACGCGATGACCAGAAACAGAACATTTGTCACTCGGAAAATCTCATAGTTCATCAATTTATTCAGCAAACTGTTCCGCGATCTATTCCGCGATCTATTCAGCGATTTGTTCATCGATCTGTTCCGCGATCTGTTCCGCGATCTATTCACCAATTTGTTCATCGATCTATTCATCAATCTATTCAGCGATTTGTTCATCGATCCGCCCCTTTGCTTTTGCTCTACTCGACTCTTTAAAAACACCAAAATAAATGCGCCTCCACTAATCTTTTCAAGGCCGCCGGTTGCCATCACATTATAACGTCTGAGACACAAAAAAAGATCTTTCAAAACCCCATAATAAAGGCACCTGCTCTTCCGGTCCAGCAACATCCACCCCCGCACGGGGACGCTCCAAAGCAGCCTAAAACTCAATTTTCCATTTCTCCCTCAGGTCAACAACTACAAACCCAATGAAAATGCAAAGTCCAATAGCACCATCGCCCTTATATGGCAGAGCCACGGCGAAAGTTTATTACCTGAAACAAAATGGAATTGAGCTTTGATTTTTTCACCGCCGACAAAACTCTTATCGAAGCAAGATACAACACACATATGAAAGGGGCACAGAAGAAATTCTATGAATCCTTCAAAGCCCGGCGTAAATATTGCGTCACTTCAGTAAAACAACTCGATCTCATCAAAAGTTTATGGAAGAACTCAACTCAGGTCCTATAACACTATTCCTCATTCCGATTAAAGGCACTCCTTACTATCCGGATTATATTGTCGAATCTTCGACTTTGCGATTGCGGCGAGGATACTAACCACCCCTCTTGACGTAATCTGTAGGTGAGATAAACAAAGGGAATGGAGTTATCAGAGAAGAAAAAAAGAAACCGGTACCACCCCGCCCAGGACTTTTTGGATCGACTCTTCCGGTTTATCAGAAAACCAATCGGGAGCTATGCTTTATTTCTTTTTCTCATCACGGTGGTGGGCTGCACCCGGGACTCACGGTGGACAACAGAGACACATCCTGGAAAAAAAGAGATCAAACATGTCATTGAAGGAATTGAAGGAGAAAAGGGAGTTGTTTATGGGTCACCCCATTCCTTTCCGCAGATCCCCATGCGGAGGCGGTTAAGGCCATGCTGCACCCTTGGTGAGAAAGACAGAACAACAGCAGGAGAGGTCTTATACCCGGGCAACATATTCGAAAATATCCGTGCGATTTCGACAATGGGGGTTCATGAATACGACAGCGGAACAACCCTGACCGGAACCTCCGGCGATCCTGCGATTTTCTCCGATGAAGAGAATAACGGGCTCGTCTATACCTGCCGCGGCGGGTTCATCGATACCGCACAAGTACGCGATTATGCAGACTGGACGGTGCTGTTGACAACTCGTTTCGGTAGAAAACTGCGAAAAGGCACCATCTTCCACCTTCCCAAAATGGGCGGCTCAGTCGAGATACAGTTAAAGCCGATCCCGCAAGGTTTATTGACTCACCTAAACCATAGAACTCTCGCTATCCTCTTGGCTCGGTGGGCAGCCGGCAAGCTGGCTGTGTGGCACGAAATAGCTACCTGGTACGGATGGTCATGCGTCTCGGAGTACCCCGAGCTTTCCTCTGCTTTTTCACCAGAAGATTTCTATTCCAAACTCTTGGGCATCAAGCTGGCAGCGGCCATTGCCGCCAGACATCTCGAACGCTCCGAAAACCTCTATAATCGTTCAATGACATTATGGCTGGAAGAGGCATTGAAACATCTTGGCGCTACAGACCACAAAACAGGCAGAGCTGCTGCTTTTGACGTAAAGGGTGTTTGGTGGGATGACTCAAAGCCGGTTGGGACAATTGATTATCTTCTTCGCCGCAAGCTGGACATGGGAACAGTTGTAAGGCCTTGGCTCTTAAGACCAAAGAGCAAATGGCTGACCAGCGCGTTGAAACGTCAGTGCGGTCCGAATCCAACACCGGCTCCACTCCACAACCCGGAATCGGTCAGAGAGATAAACTTTGCCGATTGGGTTACTTTAAAATTCACCGTATCAGGCAACATGAGCCGAATGGCGCCCTTTCACAAGTTGGGCAAGACTTTTACACAAGAACAGTTCGACGAAATACTGAGTGAAATAAGAAAACAACTCTATGAACGGTTCGGTTCTGATGCTGACAAACCTTATCCTGTCGAGAAAACGGATGGAAAAAAGTCAGGATCAAAGAAAAGTATCACAGTGAAGCACATAGAGGGAAAATCACTGAACACAAAAGAAAGTGATGACCAACCCCAAAAAGGCGCAGACGAGGCCACAGAAGAAAGTGATAACCAGCCCACAACAGACACAGACGGCGTCGGCACAGAACAACAAGGAGGAAGTGCTAAATGAGGAGACAGTTTGGGAAAAAGAAAACAAAGGCATTATTTATAGTGGAGATCATCTCTGTCTTCGCCATTTTTTGTCTTCATCAAAAACCCGCAAAGGCATGTACGAGTTTCTTGATAACCAAGGGGGCATCAACCGACGGCTCCACCATGATCACTTATGCAGCAGACGCACATGTGCTCTACGGTGAATTGTATTACAGGCCGGCGGCCGAGTATCCCGAAGGCGCTATGATGGAGATCAAAGACTGGGACTCAGGAAAAAAGCTTGGAAAAATCAAGCAAGTTCGAAAGACTTATTCGGTGGTGGGTAACATGAATGAACACCAGCTCGCCATCGGAGAGACCACCTTCGGCGGCAGAGAAGAGCTGAAAAATGAAAAAGGCGGGATCGATTACGGAAGCCTGATATATGTGACTCTACAACGAGCCAAAACAGCTCGTGAGGCCATAAAGATAATGGGCGATCTTGTTGAAGAGTACGGTTATTACAGCAAAGGTGAGAGCTTCTCCATTGCAGACCCGAATGAGGTCTGGTTCATGGACATGATTGGAAAAGGTCCTGATGAAAAGGGGGCGGTTTGGGTGGCATGCAAAGTGCCGGACGGCTATGTCAGCGCTCACGCCAACCACGCTCGGATAAGTACATTCCCTCAGGATGATCCTAAAAAATGCGTGTTTTCAAAAGATGTGATCTCTTTTGCCCGCAAAAAAGGATATTTCAAAGGGGATGACAAGGATTTTTCTTTTGTCGCTGCTTATGCGCCGGCTAATTGTCGGGACCTAAGAGTAAGAGAGGGGCGGGTTTGGAGCATGTTTCGCAGAGTGGCCCCCTCGCTGAAAATCCCCTCGGACTACGTGAAATGCAAGAAAGGTGCAGATCCGCTCCCTTTATGGATCAAGCCCGACAAGAAGATCTCAGTTCATGATGTAATGGAGCTTATGAGAGACCATTTCGAGGGAACTGAATTTGACCTCAGCAAAGGTGTAGGTGCCGGTCCATATGAGCTGCCATACAGGTGGCGTCCGCTGACATGGGAATACGAAGGAAAAAAATATGTAAATGAACGCGCCACAGCAACTCAACAGACAGGGTTTTCCTTTGTTTCTCAATCCAGGTCGAACCTCCCTGATCCAATCGGGGGGATCCTCTGGTTTTCAGTGGATGACGCAGCCTCCACCGTCTATGTACCTATGTATGCGGGGATAACGGAACCGCCCAAGCAATATGCCGTCGGGACCGGCTCCTTTACCGAGTTTTCGTGGGAGTCGGCCTTCTGGATGTTTAATTGGGTCGCAAACTTTGCATACAGCCGATACAAAGACATTATTGTAGACATCCGAAAGGTTCAGGGCGATTTCGAGAGAGGTTTTTTTGAAAAACAAAAGGAGATCGAAGAGAAGGCTCTGGCTTTGTATAAAAAGTCGCCGGCGAAAGCACGAGCTTTTCTCACCGACTACTCAAAAAAAACGGCAGAAGAAGTGGTAACCCGATGGAAAAAACTGGGAGAAGAGCTTTTGATGAAATACCTGGACGGTAATATCCGGGATGAAAAAGGAAAAGTCACACATCCAGGTTATCCCAAACACTGGTACGCCAGAATAGTAAAGGAACGTGGAGATCATTTTCGCCTACCCGACGAAGATCCAAAACTAACCGACGCTCAAAGAGCCTCCCAACCACCCCATCAGGAAGCAAAAGAAAAAGGCGATAAAACTGCTCCTTCAGATAAATCCGAAGAAAAAGAAGCCACTGTAAAAAAAGAAGACAAAAAAGACGCAGAAAAGAAAAAAGAGCCCTCCGGTCCATGTGGTTGCTCTTTTGAAGCATCCAGCAGCCCCTCTCACTTATCCGCTTTTCTTCTGGCGTTGCTCGTGGCGGGTTTTCTGTTTTCTCGCAAACGAATGAAGGGTTAAACCACCCGGCAGTTTCAGCAGACCGCTGAAGCGCCCTGCTTTATTATCCCCAAAGGCATGTGTGCCGACTATTTCTCGTCGCCACTCTCTTTGGAATCCCCTGTTTCTGATTCGTCATCTTTTTCCGAATCTTTTCCCTCGCTTTCTTTAGGTTCTGTTTCTTTCAGCTCCACCGAGGATGGTTTTCCACCATAGCTCAATGAATAA
>JAABSF010000300.1 GCA_011390535.1 Deltaproteobacteria bacterium
GGCCGCTGCTTTCAGATATTTAACCAGCGCTTGCTCTTTCGAGCCTTCGAAAAGGGCGGCGGCTTCTTCCAGCTTTTTCGAGATTTGTCCCATTTTCTCTTTGAAAGCCTCGGTATATGGAACTCCTGTGAGCTTGCCCTCTTTATCTTTCACAACTGTGAAAGGAGAGCTCACGTCCTCAGCGCCTTTTTTATCGGCTATTTTTTTACAAAACTTTCCTTCCTCTTTTTCTTTTTGCAGCTCCGCCGGGTAAACACCTACAACCTCTTTCCACCCTCCGGGTATGGCCGAACAATCAGGATTGCTCTCTGTTTCAGGCCCGTAGCACTTCGGCCCCCAGTTTCTGCGAAAGACGCTCGCGCTTGCGCTGTCGTCTTCAGGGATCCGGT
Organism: Deltaproteobacteria bacterium; assembly: GCA_011390535.1. Taxonomy (GTDB): domain Bacteria; phylum Myxococcota_A; class Polyangia; order HGW-17; family SLPX01; genus SLPX01. The sequence continues at coordinate 390 of JAABSF010000300.1, forward strand.
CCGCCAATTTGGTTATACCCCTTTGTTCGGCATACAACTCATCGATGATTGTCGCTACATCATGCATCAGGCGAACAAACTTTTTGTCTTTAGGGGAGAGCGACCCGAGGTCATTGTAAACCAGTGTGGGGCGACCCTGCTCCAGCTCTTTGCGGATCAGCTTGCGCCGCTTTTTTTCTTTCTCGTCCATATCAGCGGGAAACTCTTGGCCCTCACGAGTATCTTTTACCAGCTTTTCATATAGACCGGCAAACTCAGGAGTAAACTCTCCATTTTTTTTCCATGGGTCGAGTGGCGGGTAAAACAACAGGGCGACTAAGTCTTTAGGTTCGAGCTCTTTTTTTTGCTCGTCTTGAGTTCTCCAAAAAAGCCCCACGTTCGCTCTCACTGCCGCGGCGTTAAACTCGTTCCTGTCGAGACGATCAAAGCTTGGATCTTTACTTTTCTGATCCGATTTTTTGTCGCCTTTTTCTTGATCCCCCTCTTTTTTATTCGAAACCTCTTTTTTCTTCACTTCACCTTCTCTCTCCCCTTGTTTATCTTTGCAGCCTCCGGCAAACATGCCAATACACAGAACCGCGGCCAAAACTCCGGTAAACAAATTCTTTATCATAGTATCCTCCAAAAAAAGAGCTTTTGCTCAAAAAATTTGTTTTTTAAAGATTGTTCAAACGGGCCAAAATAGAGAAGGCATCCTTCAACCCGTTGTGAAGGCTGGAGATCTCTTCTTTTTTCCATTCTTCGCGGTCATTACGAAGAAAAGATGTGAGATCTTTTCGGTTGTCGAAGCGCGCAACCGGGATGTGCCATGTTTTTAATTCATAACATTTTTCAGTGCCGTCTCCTACAACCATGTTCCTTTGAACTTTGATGGTGTTTTCCTTTTCTGCAGTCTCTTGGAGAAAATCCATATCATCGCAGCCGTATTGGCCCAGCATTACCTCCATGGGAACAGAGTGGTGTAAAATCGATCCTTGTGCGTCGGGTTTGCCTCTCTCGATGTTTTTGCGCCTTGACTCTTCGGGGGTTACCCACACATATAAAACAGAAGCCCTGTCCAGTATTTCACTTGAAATGCGCGAAAAAAGGTAACCATATCCGTGGGGCGGGGTTAGGGGAAACGCCGCGCCGTTGGGGCCTCCTCTCGCCGCTTCGATTACAATGGTTTTTCCCTCGCGATCCGTTTTACAGATCTCATTCTTTTTTTCCAGCTCGTCCCGAACCTCGTCTTCCATGGCGTCAGCCATATCACAACGTATTCCATAGGGAATGCAGGCCAGTTTTCTTGGTAACCCCACCTTTGCTCTCGCGTTGTCGAGGCGATCAAACAACAGCTGTGAGGCTGAGGGTGGGTTGTGAACATGCCCGGCCATGAGATCATGGTAGTCTTCGTTCAATAATTCGACCAAGGTTCCCCACTCATAATCGTCGACAAAGGGACGATCCGGACCTTTGTAAAATACATAAGGCAAATCTCTCAAGGCCAACTCATCATCAATGCGATGCATGAAGTGTACATAGGGGTAGTCATCCAGTTGAATTGTCTGACCCATGTGGAATCCATCACGGCATTCCTCGGCCGAGAGCCCGTCCAGATAATGCCGCACCTCGGATTTTCCCGAAGCAGGGAGAGCAAAAAGTAACACGGTGTCCAATACTTTCGACATTTTGTTGTCCTCCTAATTTTTGAGTCAGCCCTAAATCTTCAAGGCATAAAAACAAAAGCTCGCATTCCAAAAATTTTATAGGAAGGGAGCATAGATCAAAAACAATGGTTCTGTCTATCCGGAACCTTGGTGTCGCCCCAATCCTCCGACGAAAGGAATTTCGGGATGGGAACTAACCAACTAAAAAAGGTTTCGGTTGTGCCCTATGCGGGCCAGTCCGGCTCGGGCCAAGGCGCCAAGCAGCGGTGAGTTTAGTAGTGCGGTGAAAACCTTGTTTTTCAGCCCGGGGATAAAAATGGGCGTGTTTCTTCTTTTGTTTAATGCTCTGATGGACTCTTCTACGACCTGATGAGTGGTCATCCACACCCAAGAGGGCATGGCATCATACTTGAAGCTCTTGAACTCTTCTGTCGCGAAAAACTCGGTCTTGGTCAGGCCCGGGCAGAGGGCTTGGATCTTTACCCCTGTGCCGGTGAGTTCATCTCGTAGGCCCAGGACGAACATGTTCAAATAGGCTTTGGTTGCTGAATAGTTGACATACTCGGCGGTTGTTAAAAAGGCGCTGAGTGAAGAAACCAACACAATACGGCCGAGGTGGTTATCCAGCATTCCCGGGAGAGAGGCTTTTACGAGCCTTGCGTTGGCTTCAACGTGAAGGCGGGTCATCTGGATTGTTTTCATTTTGGGGACATCCACAAATCTGCCGCGGGTTCCGAAACCAGCGCTGGATATGAGCCACGATAAGGGACGACCTTTGGCGATTCTGTCTTCGACGGATGCGATGCCTTCTTCAGTGGCCAGATCCGCTGCTAGAGTTTCCGCTTTTATGTCATAAGTCTTCTGAAGCTCATCCGCCAGAGATTCTATCAGCCGGTTGCGACGGGCTACCAGTATGAGATCAAATCCTTCGTGGGCGAGCCGTCTCGCATAGGCCTCTCCGATTCCGCTGGAGGCGCCTGTTACGAGAGCGGGGTTGGTCCCTTTTTTGTTGCGACTCTGCGTTTCATTTGTTTTGGAGATCTGCTTCATTGTGGTCTCTTTCTTAGTTTATTAAGTCTTAAGCTTATTAAGTCGATTCTTTATGTTGTCGTGTGGGTGTTTGGTCATGTTTTTTTAAAATCCTCTTCGATCTTGTCGGCGATGCTCCGGATGCCGTCGGTGCGCATCAGCGCTGAGACCTCTCTCGCCTGACGCCGGTGATTTGGACAACTCAACTCACGCAGAATTTTGACGAGTTTACGTTTGGTCAGGCTTGTCTGGGAAACGGGTTTTGGGCCGATACCAAGGTCGAAAACCCGTTTGCCCCAGAAATATTGGTCCAGCATTTGGGGGACAATCGCCTGTGGTGCTCCCGAGCGGGCGGCGTTGTGAGTTGTACCGCTGCCTCCATGATGTATGATGCCGGCCATTCCGGGAAAAAGCTTTTTATGCGGGGCGTCTTCCAGGAAGTGAACATTTTCGGGTAGTCTCTTGCCTTTACCCAGATTTGCCCAGCCGCCCGCCAGGATAGCTCTGCAGCCGACTACTGCAAGAGCATCCAAAATGATCTCTGTGGTTTTTTCTGGGTTAGGCAAGCAAATGCTTCCAAAACCGATGTATATGGGAGGAGGTCCTGCTTCCAAAAAGGCCTCTACTTGGGGAGGTAAATCTCCATCGTCGCCGCCGAACGGGTAACCTACGTAAGAGTATGGATATTTCCATCCGCGACAAGGATGCGCCAGCATAGGATCCATGGCGAGGAGGTTGTGGCTGTAGCCTGCAGCGTAGTCACTAAAACGCCGTATCTTGGGGAGACGGAGCGCTTTTCGTTTTTCATTTAGGGCCTTGCCGAAAATATGCATGGTCCCCAACTCCACACCGGACCATAGAAAGCGGTTTAGATATGAGGGTAGATTTTGGAGCGGTTGTACAGGTGGAGGAGCGTCTCCAGGCAAGCATGGAATCAAACAGACCCGAAAGTGAGGTATCCCGAGATATTCAGCTACTGTCGGGGCACCCACTTCATTGGCCATGGTGACCATGGCGTCTGCATCTTGTGCTGCGGGCACGAGGAGTTCCATTTGTTCTTCCATGGCTTGTCTCGCCCAGTCAGCCGTTCGTTTTGCGGATCGCCACCCTGAGTCAAGGTTCTGCATAAGCCCCCTGCTGTCTGTGGCGAAGCGTTCCGCCGGGAGCTCGCGGCGAGCGGCTTCATCCAGAAAATGGCCGGGCACGAATATACGTACGTTGTGGCCCCGATGCTTCATCTCCGACGCTATCTCCAAAATAGGCATTACATCGCCACGGGAACCGGCTGAACCTAGTACAATCTGCATGAGCTTACTCCTAAACTAATGTGAGTGAGTTTCCTGTTCTGTTTCTCATCGGGAGTGGTTTCGCTGTGGTTGTTTTCGCTGTGGTTGTTTTCGCTGTGGTTGTTTTCGCTGTGGTTGTTTTCGCTGT
>JAABSF010000301.1 GCA_011390535.1 Deltaproteobacteria bacterium
TCTCTTGCGAGTCAACAAGCGCTTGCTGCCACTCAGCCCCATCATGGTAATACCAGCTGCTTCCACCGTTATTGGACAGCTGGTATGTTATGGTCGTCCCGGCGGGGATCCAGATGTCTCCTGTTTGCAGAAAAGCCAACAGCGCGGATATCCCCTCGGCAGGTTGCAGATCAGGAGTAACAACAAAACCGGAGGTAAACGCATAGCGGGTCTCAGGCCCCGAAGTCAATGCTCCGAAAGGGTAGGGATAAATAGCAGGCCGATGCGCTTTCACCGGAAAAAGATTCCGCTCGGCATCATGAGCCTGGTCTTCCATCATGGCGAAAACTGGTTTGTCACAAGTAATCTCAGACCCGGCGGCGATAAAACCGAAACGAATACGGTTCGGGTAAGGTGGCGCGATGGTATCCGATTTTTCCTCTTGGGCCAGTGTTCCGTCAGAGTTCAACACTTGACAAGTTACACCCGGAGAGGGTGCCGATATAAGCACATACTCTGCATTGCGTGGAATCAAATAACGCATGCCCAGCTCATCTCGCGGCATAAAGGTCACAGCTTCGCCGCCGTCTCCGTCGGCATAGGCCAACCCCGCGATGGGACCGGAGGCCACAATATTCACACCGTCTCCCGTGCCGGTCCCGCCCCCGCCCGGATAACCAAGGGAATAAACTTCATTTGCATCAAGATAAACGGTTTCGTGTGCAACAGAGCTGTAATAAATATCCACCGCCGTCCCATCTTCCAGAGCAGCCACAAGCCCGCTCCCTGAGTTTGCGCCTACTATCTCGGTTGAGGGTGGCAAGTAGGGCATTACATCTCTCATCACTCCAGCGATATCAGCCCGCTTGTTTACGACAATAGGGAGCTCTGATTCCAGCCGGGCCGCGTTGCCGTTCGTTATGTCCGCCGGAATGGAGAGCGGTGTGGCGGGATAGACCGTCTCGGAGGCGACAAGAGTGCCATCATCATAAATAGACAACTCAGACGGACCAAATGGAGAATAGACATCAAATATGTCATCTTCTCGTGGGGCCGGATAGACAAAAACATCCGAGGCATATGCCAGAAAAGGAACGGCGTCTGTGCCGGTCCCTGAAAACTGGGCATAGTAAGGGCCGGTCGCCGCTATCATGGACGACTCTTGAAAATTCTGGGGATCTTCAAGGCCCAGCTCGCGGGCGTTGAGGCTCCAGCTTGTAGAAGGAGACAACTCTATCTCGTTCCCATCCACAAAGCTCTGAACGAGAATCTCCGAATCAGCCGCCATAGGGTTCAAAACCACTGCGCTCACAACAGGAGTTGAATATGAGAACACCTCCTCCGGGGTCCCTACGTCGATTGATTCGTCGAAGTTTCCGAAATAAAGATAATACAGGCCCCCTCCGGCGGGGAGATATGAAAGCTGTACCCATATAAAGCCTCTGCGGGCGATGAAATCAAACCGCTCCACCCACCGCCGCTCAACAACCTCTCCATCCGAATCCACCAACACCATGTCGGAGCCGTCTAAACGGCCCATGTCGAAGACCTCGTCGGGAGCACCCTCGAGATCCAATCTCACAGGGACTTCAACCAAATTTTCTCCCGTGTCATTGTTCACGGTGATCACCATCCGATGACTCCACCCTGCCATATGCCATTGAGGAGAGTATTGTTCCCGGATGGTGACAAGCCCGCCGTCCATCGCCAGTTCCATTGATGGTTCGTATTCACCGCTCTGATCCGGCCCGACAGTTTCAAAATCAAAAACGGAAACACCTGCTCGAAGATCTCCTGCAACGCAGATCAGGGAGAGCAATAAAACCGAAAACCAAACGGTGGAAAATGCCCCCCCCCGATGGTTTTTTTTGTTTCTGAACCTCAAAAATCCCGGAAAACCATCTGATCTTGTATTCATGGAAACCTCCGGACTCGTATTCTCAGCTTCAAATTCCCTTCTCATTTTGTCCCACCTAATCTACGATATTTTGACTGCAACCCATGTCGGTATATTCATCAATATTGTTGTCTTCATTGCATTCATTGCTTGATCCCGGCCCCGTGCAATCCCATGAACCATTATCAACACAAACCCTCACCTCCGCCGTCTCGGGATTGACGGGAGGATCAGGCCAATAACAAAGAACTTCCTCGCACTTGTCCGGGTTCAACGTATCAGTAGTCACAGTGGGTTGAGAACAGACCACCGGGTCGCTTGTGGTCAGGTCATAGAAATCCACCGACACACCGGGCCCCACACGCAGATCACCGTCGTTGCAGACCTCTGCCACAACGGTCAGCTCTTCAGGACACTTGTCTCTCTCATAACCTAAAATGGTTACGGTCAAATCCGGCGCGGCGAAGACATTGTAATCGGGCATGTTCTGGCGGAAATTGTTGTAAACAAGCCAGTTGGGAACTTCCCCTCCCGGGGGCAAGAGGCCGTCTTCCGTAATGTTTGTTATGTGATATGCGTGCTGGTTCCAAATTCGACGAGTCGGGACCCATCTGTTCAATGCATCTCCCCATACTTGTATAGCCGTAGTGGGATCGCAGACATCGCATCTGGATGCGCACCACGCGTTCTCTGAAAAAACTATCTCAGCGTTACCGTCATTATCCACATCTGCGATAACCGGCATCTCCAAACGTGTGTGGGTGTGGTTGGGATGCTCAAACAAAACCACGCCGTCAATCCCACTATATATTCGGAAATTACACTCATCATTGTAGACAACCTCAGCCGAACCATCTCCTTCAAAATCGAACACCGAAGAGCTGGTTGTTCTGGATGAACAGTCTTGGGTGGGGACATACCACCGCACCCCCGGAAGCTCGCACTCGGTGTTGCCTTCGGGAATTGCATCACACTCGGGCAAGGAATCACAGCAGTCCAGATCAACCACTATATAATAATCAGAGCCGGCGACGCCGATCTCAGGCATCCCGTCTCCATCGAAATCAGCCACAGTGGGAGGCCCCCCCTCATTGCGGGAACAACTACCCCATGGCAAAATCATCTTCATCAGCAGATCACCTGTGTGCTTTAGAATGTATATATATCCATCACGCACAATCACCAGCTCGCCTTCAGGATCATCATCAAAATCCCCGGTGGCATTAAACCCGTCACAAGGATACCCTCCACAGTTCGCATTATAATCAAACTCGTATGTCCACAGCACCTCACCGTCGGCCCTGTAGGCCGTGTTCCCCGCATAAACCTCCATCACCCCGTCAAGGTCCAGATCCGCCGCAGTCGACATGGGCCCCATGAAAGAGTTGATCCCCCGCCCCTCCACTCCCCGCCACTTGGGCTCACCTGTAAGGCCGTCCAGAACCACCCGGCCCACCAGAATCTCGGCTACACCGTCACGATCAAGATCAACAATTGCGGGTTGAGCCGCAGTCAACTGGTCATCACCTTGAGGATGATCAGACTCCCATTTTTTTATCACATAACCTGCAGTCAAATACACCTGAGTAACTTGCAACAGTGATGTAGCGTCATCTGTGCGCTCGATTCCGAACTCGAGGTTCTCCAAATCAGCGTCTTGCCATTGAAAGTCATTATTGAATGGGTTTTTCGGGAACTGAGCTGTGTGAGCAACCCACCCATCCCCGGTTACGGAAAAAGTCTCTGAGTAAGAATCCGTGGAGCCTGAACGCAAAAACATGGACATCTCGGCCGAGCCGTTAACGCTCTGAGCCACAGCGGTCACCCTGACCATGGCTACGGCTGCTGTGGACAACCCATATGACCAAGTAAAACTCTGGCTCACCCCTTGTCCCACAGCCTCAATGTAAGTGTTGATTCCATCATGAGGGTCTTCATTTACCGTATCGAAAGCTCCGCCTCCGCCGTTTACCGACCACTCGCCCGTCAACGCCCCGTCGGCCTCAGGGAAAAACTTGTCATATAGAACAGAGCTGAAAGCAACCGTCCCATAAGTTCCCCCGGGGGTCATGCGTCGCATTCCGACGATGTCGGGCAAACCATCTCCGTCGATATCTCCCACCGCCAAGCCGCCGGAGTTATCAAGAAAAGGATCGGCGATATGAAAATGCTCGGTGAGATGAGTTGCGTCTCCACTACATCTTCCCGAAACAACTCTCAAAACACCGGGTGTCGCGCAACAGCCGTCTTGTTGATATCGATATGAAACAAACAAAATGTCTGGGATGTCATCCGTGTCTATGGCTCCATTCATGTTGTCATCGGTCACATTGGCAACCACCGGAGCCATGACCACATCGTCATACGCGGAATACTCCTCAGGAGAATCCCACCGGCACTTCATGACAGGGGTGAACTCTCCCGTCGGGGGTACAAAGAGACACTCCGCCGGCCCGGCATCGGCAGGCCCTCCATCAGGGATATGGGCGTCTTGAACCCCTCCGTCATCATGATGACTCGCATCTATTACATCACCGTCTTCTTCCCCTTCACCGCCGTCAACTTTTGCATCTTCATCTCCATTGCCGGTGGACCCGTCCGTTGATCTC
>JAABSF010000302.1 GCA_011390535.1 Deltaproteobacteria bacterium
GTTTCGTATTGGGATGAAGGGTTTGTAACCCAAGGCATGAGATCCATCCTCAAGCCGATGCGAAGAACTACATCCCTGGTTTTAAAAAGAGAATTCTCCGGTTTGAACAACCTGATCTCCAGCATGGGAGTCAGGTTCAGAAGATGACGAAACCAATACCATGTGTACCCGCCGCTCAACCCGAAGTGAACGCTGCGGCTTTGATGTTTCGCTTGTTTTCGCACGGAAATCTTATCCTTCTCGTGTTTGCGCCTCGCGGAGGTTTCACCTTTTTCGCTCACCATCTCGCAATGGAATTTTGCCGGAATCTTCGGGTAATGCGGATCCTCCAGTACGACCTCACTCGGCCAGGGCCGACCCACCTGTTCGGTATCCACTTCTTCTTCTTCTATTTCATCATCTTCTTTGTCTTCTTCAGTTTCTTTTGCGGACTCTTCAGCTATCTCTATCACTTCTTTATTTGCTTCTTCTTTTGCTTCTTTATTTGCTTCTTCTTTCGCTGCTTCGGTCCCGGCATAAGGATCTTCGTCAAAATCAGCAAACACCGATCCGGGCGCTAAAAGAATGGCGACGACAAAAACAAAGCCTGGTCGCATTTTTGAAATCTCAATGAACATAGGCGATATTGATCCCATAAACCCCTGCAATTATTCTTGCATATCCAATGTACATCGATATTTGAAACCGCTGAAGCAGCAGCATCCCGAATTCATAGCCCAGTCGCAAATGAACAAACAAATCGTGTGTTTTTCTTTCCGGGTCCCGGTAGTCATCGGATTCCCCATATTTGGTGACCATCAACTGAAGGCCGGCGAACGGACCATGTAAAAGACTGACCGGTCTTTTTTGATTTTTCCCCGGCCAATACATCCTGTAGCCCACCTCGGGACCCACCATGAACATTCTTGTTTCGGGTGATTCACCTTCTTCATCACATACAAGACATCCCCAAACGTGATGAAAATCCATCCTGAGCCCGAATCGCATAACCTTGTCGTATGTTTTCAGGGAAGAACCCATCGGCCTGAACTTGCGAATCTCCAGGACGGGCATCACATTCAAAGTCAAATCCGGCCCCACCAAGTGGAACCATGCTATCTCGTAACCAGTACTTACCCCGAAATGAAAACTGAACTCCCACGTATCGGACAAATCTTCCATATCTTTCCCAGCATCTTGTTGAAGCCCGGAAAGACGTCTCGCACTCCTTATACCAACCCCGGTTTCAATTGTTTTTTCACTCGATGCATCCGCAGAGTCCAAGACGGGCGCGGGTTCGCACCTCCACGTTGCAGGGGGTTTTTCCTTCCCCGATTCATCCCTGCCGCCGGCCTTTTCACCCTCGGGGCCCGCCGCTGCGAACACCCGTGGACAAGGTAAAAGCAATAGAACAACCGGAAAAGAAACTATCCCTGCAAACATCCGCGCGGTGAAACGGACGGGTTTTTGATTACTATAAAACTTGAAAATGTAGAACATGCCGCATCTTCCAATCTCACTACAAAATATCACTTTGTTTCAAAGCATTCAATTTTGTTCTCCGTCCCTCCACCCCTAGACGTGTTTTCGAGATACATTGTCTTGTAGTCATCTTGCCGGTAGCGAAAAACCAAATGGTTTTGTCATTACAAAAGCCCGTTTGAACCTTTTAATTAGGCTCCTCGACGTAACGAGTGGAATTGGCTATTTTGAAGATGTTGCCGACAGCGCAAAAGGCTCTCAAAGAGAATTTAGTTTTAAATCAGCCGACGGGTTAATCTTTGGTGAGGCGCATAATGAGCCTTATAAGCTGATTGCCACGCTTTTTGGTAAGAGCGCCTGAGGTTCTCCATCGGAGCCTTCTGTTCTTGTCTAAAATGTATATGTTTGACCGCCCGTTGCGAAAGCCCCATTTTTTCATCATATCTCCCTCGCGGTCACAGAGTATTATTGCACCGGTCTCTTTTGTCTCTTTTTTAATATGCCGAGCGATCAAAAAGTTGGGTATGGCGGTCTCCTGGAAATTTGCGATCCCGACAGAGCGAAATTTTTTCCGGGGGATCATGTTCTTGTCGAACATCTTCTTGAGCTTTTTTTTCAGCCAGCGGTTTTGTTCTTTTGAGTTTTTGCCTTCATACCAGATCGCCAGTATGGGCTCTTTGAAGCTCTTCAGGGTGTATGTCTTACCGGCCCAGTCCTTTAGTTTGAGTGGAGGCACTTTTTTGCCCAACTTGACTTTGTCTGCGTGGGCTAAAGGTTCTCCGGCAGAGGAAACGAAAACCACCGCACACAATAACGAGGCAGGCAGGGTGATCAGCTTGTTAAACAAGCTTGTGGTTTTTTCATTAAACCCCGCTCTTTTAGATGTATGAATCTCTGCATTTGTCTTTAAATTCTCTTTAGTCATGTTTTGCCTTTCCTTTCATTCTATTTCTTTCCATTCCTATCCATTCCGTCCTTTTCCTATCCATTCTCTTTATCTCCTGTTTCTTGTATACTTTACGACGTGAAGATGCCAGAAGAAATTCTTTTGATAGGTATTTGTTTTTATGGTCCTTAGGACTGACTAAAGAACATTTTTTTGATTCAGCCCTTGGGGCTGACTAAAGAATAAGATCGCATTTTTTTGATTCAGTCCTTAACTCTCAAAAGAAGACCCAGCGGCTGTGAGTTTAGAGAAGAGTTGGCAAAGAATGAGATATAGCATAGCAGAGCAGAGTTTCCGGTATTTTATTTATTTCATTAGGTGCTTTGATTTCATGGTAAAGAGTTCATCAATCGTTGTGAAATCGCTGTGGGTCGGCGTATTGATGGTTTCGTTGTTTTCGGCGCTGGTTCTCTTTCCCGTGGCTGGGTGTGGTGATTCTGGTTCCGGCAACGGTTCTAATCTTGACGGCGGCTCCGATGCAGATGTGATGATATCAGACAGCTCCACAGACGGGGATGTTTTGGAAGACGGCTCTATATGCGGCAATGGTGTTTTAGAGCCCCCGGAGACCTGTGATGGGACGGACTTTGGTGGGATGACTTGTCAGGAGCTGGGATACGAAGGGGGGGCGTTGTCATGTACATCCGAGTGCACTTTGGATACAAGTGGTTGCGGGTTTCTTTGTGGTAATGGGGTTATTGATGAGGGGGAGGACTGTGATGGTGCTGCTTTTGGGGGTGTGACCTGCCAAAGCTTGGGTTTTGAGCCGGGTGTGTTGGGGTGTAATTCGGATTGCACGTGGGATCTCTCGGGTTGTCCCGGTTGTGGGAATGGAGTAATGGAGGCCGACGAGTGGTGTGATGGAGACGATTTCGGAGCTCTCTCATGCAATGGTGAACTTCAATGCACTGAGGATTGTCACCTTGATACAACGGGTTGTTTTCCCTTGGGGTTGGGAGATGGATCAGACGGTTCCCTTGAGGTGACCGGGACGTTGTTATTAAATGAGTATGCCGCTCCCGCACACGGTGTGGCTGCAATGGGCAACGATAGGGTGGAGTTGAATGAAGAGCCCGGTGCGATGAACCCAGGGGACGAGGTTTTGCTTATAAATCTTCAGGGGAGTCTTTCAGAGTGTGATACCAGCGGCGTCTACGAGTTTAAATCCATTGATACGATAAATGGTACAGAGGTCTTATTTTCAAGTGTGATCGAAGGTGTATATGGAGCTGATGGCGACAACGAAGATCTCACTGGGCAGTCCGTGATCCTCCAGAGGGTTCCCAATTTCAGCAATGTCATTGTCCGGAGTGGAGGCCTTCTGACCGTTGCTTCTTGGAATGGAGCCAAAGGTGGTGTCTTGGCGATGCGTGTATCGGGCGAGTTGCTCATCGAATATGGAGGTGAAATATCTGTTAACGCGCGAGGATACAGAGGAGGCGCGGGCTATACATTTACCGGTGAAGCGGATGGGCGACAAGGAGAGTCTATATGCGGCGACCCTCAGGCGGCGGTGGTGAGCCCTAACTATGGCGGTGGGGGCGGAGGTTATTTTGGTGTGGAAGCCGATGATCCCTGCGGACAGGGTGGGGGAGGAGGTGGCTATGGTTCTCCGGGAGGATGGGTTGACTATTCTCAGACTTGTCGAGACAGCGGCAATGTTACTCCGGCGGAAAACGGCGGTGACACCTATGGCAGCCCGGGTTTGCAGAGACTTTTCTTTGGTTCGGGCGGCGGCGGAGGCGCTACGGATGATCACTCCGACGAATCGGGATCAGGAGGTCGGGGTGGTGGGGTTTTGTTTCTCACAGCCAAGCATCTTAGTTTAGCGGGAGTGATTTCGGCCGGAGGAAGCGGCGGGAGCGCGGGAGGAGGGGCGCCGGTCACTCATGGCCGTCGCCCAGGTAGAGTTCCTGGACCTCCTGGTCGTTCTCGATTTCCTCGGGCGTGCCTTCCTTGAAGATCAGGCCGTTGTGCATCATCGTCACGCGCTCCGCGACACGCAGGGCCACGTCCATGTCGTGCTCGATGATGATGTAGCCGATGTGGTCGGGCAGCCCGTTGAGGATCGACACC
>JAABSF010000303.1 GCA_011390535.1 Deltaproteobacteria bacterium
TGCCTCAGGTATCTTCGTCGTTGAAATTCGCATCGTCTTGATCCTTTTCCATCAAGAAAAGGATGCCCTACTTTCTTTCTTTCTTTCTTTCTTTCTTTCTTTGCATGATTCATTCCTCCCTATGTGTTTATCTGCTTTCTTTTTTTTACCGAAAAAAAACATGACGATCAATAAAATAAACACATACAACGTTAATTGTTTTGCACTTTTTTCCCTGATATTTTTACAATAACAACAATAATAACTATAATCACAAAACATTTAACAAGAAGCAACCGTCAAAGAAGATCTCCTAAGAAACGGTTTCACATCTTTTTGGGTAATGCTCTCCATCACAAGTGAGAATGACAACATACCACCCTTTCCTGATTGGAATTCTCCTGGAGATTGGGAAATGGGGTACACGCCCGAAGATGAGAAAGAGATCGAGGGATGGGAAGACTTGCCGAGGGCCCCCATAACGGTTTTGGAAGATTAAGGTTCTGGTGATAGTGATTTCATCCTTCTTATTTCCGTCGGACCCGAGCGGTAGTATGCACGGGCACGCAATGCGAGAGTGTGTATCGTGAAAACTCACATTTCGGGTACTCACATTGAGAGAAAGCGTGGCCTTTTGATAGTACTGCGGAATAGATAATCCGGTGAGGGAAATGACAAAATTTTTTAATATCGCCGGACCGTGTTTGCCGGAAGAACATTACATGATCCCCCCTGATCGTCGATTGGGACAGATACGGGAACTTATTGAAAGGATCGTTCGCTTACTTTGCGCTGCTTTACACAGGAAGAAGTATCGGAGTTGCTGTAGCAACACACTGAAGAAACCGGTCAGGTTTTCGAGGATGATGCTCAGGCGGAGATATTCCACCTCTCCCAGGGACAACCCTGGCTGGTAAATGCCCTGGCCGCTCAGTTGACCACCGAGTTCGAGTTCGATGCGTTGGTACCGGACAGAACGCAACCGGTGACAAGGGAGCATGTGCTCCAAGCGAAAGAAATTCTCATCGAGCGGCGGGATACACACCGTGACAGTTTGGTGGATAAACTACGCGATGAGAGAGTAAAGTCGGTAATCGAACCCATACTAATCGGAGAAATGGCCGGAGGCGAGGTTATGGCGAAGAAACAGTTGAAAAACCCGACGATAAACATGTATAATGTTTCTTTGTCGTGCCATAAAAAAATTGGCGACATTGCTTCGGCGACAGCGAAACCTTCACAAAACCCCCTAAACCGGGAGAGTGGATTAATGGTCACATATCAAATCGAAGAAAAATATCTTCTGAGCATAGCTCACGCGTTTTACTCTAATCGTTTTCACATGCTTACCCTGACGGAAGTTGTTCGTCTCCAGGTGAAACCCGATGAAGATGGATTGCTTAAGTTACCACCCGAAATGGATAGGGAGATCAAAAAACAAGCGTTTGATTTCCTTCTGGCCATGTTTCCGCCTGAAACACATGGGTTACTGGAAGGTGAGAGAGAAAAATGGACAACACCACAGTAAAGGCAGGCTTAGTTCGGTTACCCTGAATGTTCTGTTTTTTTCTTCGAGGCTCAATTATTTTTTGGCTGTCCCGTCGAGAGTCGAGATGATTCATCCTCATCTTCTTGGGACCGATCCTTTCCGGAGCTTGCTTCTTCACGATATTGCCTGCCTCCAACGCCCGCGATAATACCCCAAAGAAATGCAAAGAAAGCCAGCGCCACCCCCAGTTGTATCCAATGCCATTCTTTATAAACCAAAAAAGCTGTGGCTTCCTTAGGCTCGCCGGGGTTGACCCAAACCTTAATCGGCCAGTTTGCAGCGTGCTCTTGTAAAAATCTCTCTGCTTCCTCTCGGCTGTCAAAACTGAAAGAAGGGCTGTCTTCGTATACCGAATAGATTTTTCCTTTGTAATTATACTTAAAAGCAAGCTTCACATACCATAGCTGTACTTTATAGGTAGTGCCGAAGCCTTTCTCTACATATTTGGAGTATATCCTCTCGGGAAAAACTTTCTTTTCGTAGATATTTTCCTTGTTCAATGCGTTGTTCGCTTTATACCCACCTGAACCTGCACCGCCCCTCTTCCCCGCAGCGGAACCCCTATCATACCTCCCCCGCTCCTCCATGGCCAATCCGCTCTTCTTGCCATCGGCTAAATTGGAATCCTGGCTGTTTAACCCCACTCGAATGGTAGTCCGGCGGACAGGCACTGATACCTTAGCAGGCATTGCTGAAACCTGATCCCATGCAGCTCGCTTGTATAGGATTTTGTACGGCCTCAGACCGTCTTGGAGCAGAAACACCACCGAGGCTACCCCCATCACGATAGGACCCAATGGCCCCAGCCAAAAAGGTCGATCTTCGATATTGCTATTACTGCTCATATTTTTTCTCAACTGTACTTTGCCGAATATGGCACTTTGCTAAACACTTTGCTAAATCTGTACCTTGCCTGATATGGCACTCACCGCTAAGGGCTGACTCAAGAATAAGATCGTATAGAGTCCAGAGCCACACAAAAAAAACTCATGAGGAAGACTCAGGCAAAAGAATCCTACAGAAAAAAGAATCTTACAGAAAAAAGAATCCTAAACAAGAAATGAGAATACAAGAAAAGAAGAGGAAGGGAAAGATCAGACCTTTTCGATGATCAAGGCGCCACCCATACCACCGCCTACACACATGGTGGCCAGCCCTTTTTTTCCACCTATACGGTTCAAAACATTGATGAGGGTAACCACGATCCGGGCTCCTGAACAACCGAGGGGATGCCCAAGCGCTATGGCGCCGCCATGCATGTTTACCTTGGATGCATCGGCTTCCAACTCTCTCACGACAGCGATGCTCTGTGATGCAAAGGCTTCATTGATCTCTATGGCGTCAAAGTCGTCAATCTTCATCCCCGCCCTCTTCATGACCTTCCGCGTAGACGGGACAGGACCCATCCCCATGTACTCGGGATCCAACCCTGCCGTACCGAATGAGACAATGCGCCACATATCTTTGATACCCAGCGCTTCAGCCTTTTTGCGCTCCATAACGACACAACATGCACCACCATCACTCAGCTGACTCGAGTTTCCCGCTGTCACCGAGCCATCTTTCAGAAAAGCAGGCTTCAGCTTCGCCAAAGCTTCGAGGGTTGTTTGCGGCCTCGGGCCTTCATCGGTATCAAAAACCCGACCGTCATGAAGCTCTATAGGAACGATTTCATTTTTGAACCACCCTTCCTTAGTGGCCTTAGCCGCTTTCATGTTGCTCTCGTAACCGAATTTATCCTGGTCTTCGCGGCTGACCTTATACTTCTTGGCGACATTCTCCGCTGTCGTGCCCATAGGGATGTAAGCCCAAGGAAGATCATGTTTTCGGCATTCATCTTCCGTGAGTTTCACGTTCATGTCGACATTATAGCCGCCCATCGGGACATTGGTCATGGTCTCTACGCCCACAGCCAAGAAAACTTCACCGTGTCCAATCATAACTGATTTCGCGCTCTCCATAATCGCCGACAGCGAAGATGCGCAAAAACGATTGTATGTACAAGCGGAAACCTCAAAAGGCAGATGAGCCAACAAACTGATTGTCCGACCGATATTCATGCCCTGTTCGCCCTCGGGCATGGCGCACCCACAATAGAGATCCTCTATCTCTTTTCTATCAAAATCCGGTAGCTTCTCCAGCGCTTTGTTCACCAAAAGCGCACCTAAATCATCCATTCTATATTTCACCAACGAACCTTTTCGCGCCTTGGCCAATGGTGACCTAACGGCAGAAACTATAACCGCCTCGTTCATGACATCCTCCTAATCTCAGCTTCAAACCACTTGGTTTTCATGTTTTTATTCATTCGTTTACCCCTATTGGGGTTCTTTTACATATCGTTGGATTCAGTGTCCTGAATCCGTAGGTTCCCCACCCATATTAGTTACGGAGAGGCTTGCCTTTTGTCAGCATATGCTGAATCCGAGCCAACGTCTTCTCTTCTCCACAAAGGCTCAGAAATGCTTCCCTCTCAAGATCCAGCAACTGTTGCTCAGTGACAGGATCAGTGGGATGCACGTCACCACCCGTAAGTATTCTAGCAAGCCATTTGCCGATTTTAGCGTCATGGTCGGAAATGGCTCCCTTTTCCACAAACTGATTCACCACATACTCTATGGCATATCGACCTCCCAACCCGGGCAGATGGTAAATGGGTTTCTCCGGAGGCACATAACCTTCAGCTAACTCCAGAGCTTGCTTCTTTGCTTCTCCCAACACCTTCGCACGGTCCATGATATATCGGTCTTGTTTGCGGCCGAGGAACCCTATCCTCCTACCTTCTTCGGCTGAGGTGGCCACCTTCGCAAAAGCGATGGTCTCGAAAGCGTGTTGGGCTATGGGCAAAGGCCCGGGGTTTACCCGTTTCGATTCCATTAGATTTTTCGCCCTCAACAGGAATTGGCTACACCCAGCGCCGGCGGGGATCAGCC
>JAABSF010000304.1 GCA_011390535.1 Deltaproteobacteria bacterium
CACCGGGTTTCCTTCCTCCGTCCCCCGGGTTTCGCTTCCCTCCGTCCCCGGGTTTCCTTCCTCCGTCCCCCGGGTTTCGCTTCCCTCCGTCCACCGGGTTTCGCTTCCTCCGTCCCCCTCCGTCCCCCTCCGTCCCCGGGGTTTATTGAATTATTCCGGGGTTTTGATGGTGTTTTATTTTTCTTGTTTTTCGAAGCGTTGAGCTCTTCGTCCCCTCCAGAGGGAGATCCACAGACTTAAAAGTAAAAGAAACAGAATCAGGGAAAAATCTTGTGCCCCATGATGTGTCCGGCACCCACATCCCCCTTTTGCCTTGATGGGATCCGACGACTCAGCGCCCGCGTCATCTTCGGGATCTATCTCTTCACATGATTCATCAGGCCATTGGGTCCCGGGTGTAACGCACCGCACCGCTCCCTCAATACATTCGGTCACTCCTTCACCACAATTATTCGTACAGGTATATCCCTCTCCAAGATTTTCCGGAGTGCCGTTGTCCACCTCCCCATCACAGTCGTTGTCCCGCCCATCGCAGACTTCAGTGGTAGGCATGTTGGCCTGACAAGTATACCAACCGGCAACACAGAGCCTACGTCCCGTAGCACACACTCCTACCCCACCTTCCACACTACACGAGGCCTCTTCCCCAGTCGGATCAGGCCCCTCACAAGGCGACCACCCCGACCAAAAACAACCCTCTTCGCATACTCTCGTACGGGTTCCGCAATCCCCACAATCCTCGGTCTCTTGATCTCCTTCATTACAGACACAGTCGATTAAGTTAATCCGCCGAGCGCCGCTGTATGAAGAGGAAAAAGTACGGCTTTGTCTTACGATGCCGTAAACACACCCTTTGGCTTCCACAACCTCGTGTTCCCCGAAAGCATCTTCATAGCCAATGATCAAAATAACATGAGCACTGGTGGCCACTGCGTCACCGGGTTGCAAACTGTTCATGGACACGACGTTCCAATAGCTGTGATTCGTGGTAAACATGCTCGCCGTATAACGAGGCACATCACAGGCATTTATTGGATAAGGGTCCGGGACCTGCCAAGCTTTTGAGACAAAGCCCGAGCAGTCTGCTCCATAGGTTCCTGTGTGAGTGCAATCAGGACAACCGGTGGAACCTTGGTTGGGTGTACATTGTCCGGGGGCGCAGTTAACCAAATCCGGCTCGCAACCATCAGCACACCAACACTCTCCGCCCCAGTCATAAGAGAAACCTTCGCCCGAGGTCCCTCTACAGACGATGACCTCCTTGGATTCTTCCGGCGGAGCAGACAGACCTTTTTCAGTGGTTCCCAAAATAACAACAGCGATCACAACCAGCCCAATCCACGAACCAGCACTCTTCATCCGGGAATCCTTAAATGTCTCACAAGGTGTTTCACAATATACTTCATCTATTTCTTTCTGCGACGCCGCTCCGTATAAATGAAATCTCTTCATGATCATCATCTCCTCCAATTCCAGCGCAGAAAGAGCACTCCTTCGGGGGTGAAAGCCATCTGCCAAATCCTCCCATACGGCCCCACACGAAACTCAACACGTTGATCGTATGCAGTCAAAACCCATGGGCTCTCGATCCGATAAAGTTCGTACAAATCTTCATCCAAAACCATAATCCGGTAGGATTCTTCTTCGACCCCATAAGGTTCTACAGGTGAAAACAAAGCCTCATGAAACATGACATAAACCAAATCATCCCGGCCCTCTTCAAGCCACACAATACGACGAATAGGTATCGGACCGTAAAACACCTCTCTAACGGTAGCCGAGCGTGCGTTCCGCAAATCCTTCCAGATTTCGGCGCCGCCGCGGCCGTTCAAGGCACCGTGGAGACTTTGTCCTCTCCCGGCGGGGCGGCCCAGCAAAATCCGCCTCTCGCAAGGCTGAAGGTTATGATCCAGCACTTTAACGCTGTAACGATGGCTCACCTCCAACCACACACCATCGCTTCTGGGCAAGAGCGCTGTTATGTAACCGGCGTGCTCAACCCCGCGCCCCTCGAGATCAATCTCAGTCAAATAGACTCCATTTACATCCAACACCAAGAGGCTTTTTTCCACCAACCTATCCAGCGCCAATATGGCCCAGCCTTCATATTGCTCTATGTCGTCAAAGGTCCGCCCCGGCAATTCAAGGGTTCGGAGAAAAAGCCCTGTTGAATCCAGCTCAATCACCCGTGAATTAACTTGATCCAACACGAAAACTCCGCCGTTCGGTTTCACGGCGAAAGCCTTTGGCCCCTCGCTGTCCGCCTCGACGCCTTCAATGCGGCCTGCATAATCATCCCAAGGCAAAAAACTCCAAGCTTCCGGCTCTGATTTATCCGAAGCCGGACCTGCGCCTACACTTTGAGGCAAAAACAATACCCCGCTTAACACCAGGCCCATCAACTCAACCCATAAACGACTTACCTTTGTTTTTGTCCGGCTCATGAAAAACCTCTATCTTTAGTATTCATCTCTAGTTTCTGCATTTTTTGACCATTATTTTCGGCCGATTATTTTCGGTCATCATTTCAATTCCTCATCCATCACAACACCACAACACCCTTCACAATCAGGAGCGCAACAACCAGCACAGCCCTACTGATCCTTCACCAAAATGAGATCCGTGTGGTTTCCATCCAAGGTCACCTCAAGCTGGTAGTTAACCAAACTGTAATCATAGCATCGCTCCGTGGAGCCCACATAAACCTCTGCAAAATACAGCCCGTCTTCGTCGGCTGTAAACGAATACTCAGGGCAACTGTAGGCCGGCGGAGGAAATGTGCACTCAAAGTCATCATCCGCCTCAACAAGCTCTTCCATGTTGGGGAGGCTGATACGCATCCGCAAATCGGCCGCTGTCGCAGCATCAACCGTATCGGCCCTCACATGGACTTGCTCTCCACTCTTTACAAAAAACGCGAACCGATCCTGAATCCCTTGGTGGTCGCAACCCTGAAGGTTCGCCTGTGCAGGGCTCTTATCACCATAGCCAATCATCACTGAAGCTTGTCCGCTGCTACCCGAAGCCCCGCCGTCTACAAACAAATGATACATCTCCCCGGCCAAGACCTGAAAAGCTAAAACAGTGGAACTCCCCCAGGGATCGGTGTTGTTTTCACAAGCAATCTCACCTTCCGGTGACCCGCAACCATAGCCCATCTGAATATCGCCTCGACGCACATACATCAAGGTATCAAAGTCCGTCCCCGGACGCACAGTCGTGGCCACCATCTCACCGTTCCAAGGAGCCGTAAACGTTAAGAGAGCTTCAGGGTTCTCCACCGAACCGCCGCAACCGCCACTCACCGAAGACGTTCCACTGCTCGTTTGGGCTAAAAACTCCGCCCCTGTCAGCAGCTCGTTTGAAATGTCCTGCACATCTCCCACCCCTTCACAGACACCCGCCCGATGCAGACTGAGAGCAAAGATCCCACCCTCATTGTCCGCCGTCTCAACCATAACCACATAAACAGAGCCTTCCTGAACCGCAACCGTAGCCTTTGACCCCCAAACACCTGGAAAAGCTTCTCTGTTGCACGCCAGAGAGGCACCTTCACAGCTCTCCTCTCTCACCTCTATAACCGTCTCGGTGTTAGTGGAAGGATGAAGCGTAGAGAAAACCAGATCTCCCGTGAAATCAGGAGTTACGCTCAGATAGATCTCTTTCGCTCCATCAAAGCCGCCACATGAAGGCTCCGAACAATCACTTCCCAAAGATGAATACCCGAAAAAGAGTTCCTCTCCACTGATAAGATCCGTGACATCATCAAAAGGTTGGCAGGACCCGCAATCAGCCGGACAATTCTCATGGTTCTCATCCGGCTCCGTACACCACCCGTCTCCACAAACTGCAGGGCAATCCTCCGAACAAACCGAAGGGTTCTCTTCCGGATCACACACCCCGTCCCCACAAACCGCAGAGCAATCCTCCGGGCAAATCGAAGGGTTCTCTTCCGGATCACACACCCCGTCTCCGCACCAAGAATCCTCTTCTTCTCCCGTGCCGCTGTCACCACACCCTTGAATACCCAACTGAATCCCCACCGCCAGTAGCAACGCTCCACCAAAAACACCAACAAAACGAATCCATTTCGAGATATGTTTTTTAATCATGACACTCCGGAGTTGTTAGATCCATTGCTCAGCTCGCTCAGCTCGACTCTACCTTCCAAATCCCTCCCTGCAAATATACCAGAAATCAAAGCACTTTAGCAGAAACTCTTTTCCCCGCTTTTTCGGCGCCTCGATTATTCTCGTGTTCAATGCCCTCTACCCTTATTCGGAGCTGCTTGTATTGTCCTGTGGGCATTTTCCAGTTACCCGCAACGCCCCTCCAAATAAAGTTCCCACCATTGCAAAAGTTACCACCGTTGCAAACTTTACCGCCGTTGCAAACTTTACCGCCGTTGCAAACTTTACCGCCGTTGCAAACTTTACCGCCGTT
>JAABSF010000305.1 GCA_011390535.1 Deltaproteobacteria bacterium
CATAGTAGTTCTTATAAAAGAAAACTCACCCGAGAATGTCGGGGTGGCCGGTGAACTGATCATAGACAAGAAATAGACTCTACAACGCCAGCCCCTCATGTAGTGGTAGTGAATTGGTAGATTGATAGCGCTTATGGCGCTTCATGTAGTGTTCTGGTTTTTGTCGTGGTCCTCGGCGGTGTCAGGGTTGGTGGTGTCGGGGTTTTCAGTTTTGTCGTGGTCCTCGGCGGTGTCAGGGTTGGTGGTGTCGGGGTTTTCAGTTTTGCCGGGGGTTTTAGGGCTTATTGGCATCTCTCCCGTTTCGTGGGTGGTTCTATCTTTGCTTGTTTCATCGCAGGGTGTGTCTTTTTTCGGATCCGTGGGAAGAGAGTTTTGGGTTCTCTTTTCCTTTGTGACAATTATGTACAAACACGGCATCAGGAATAATGCGACCGGGATTTCCAACAAAAGGCCCCCTATGGCTCCCACTGCCAGAGGCTGAAGCATTTCACCGCCGCCTCCAAGATTCAAGGCGAGTGGTAAGAGTCCGGCCGTGGTCGTCACGGTGGTCATAATCCTGGGGCGTAACCGTACTTCCGCTGATTTTCGCACTGCCTCACGAGCGCTTAAAGATTGCCCATTGTTATTGCTTTCTTGGTTATTATCTTCGGTGTTTTTTCCTGCATCTTGGATGGATGACCGGCCGATCCCTGAGATTGTTTGTACTCGGGTCCTCAGCTCGTCGGCCAAAGTAAAGAGGAGGACTCCGTCGTTGATTGTGGCGCCCACCACTACCAGAAATCCCACCAGTACGGTGGCGCCTATGGCGAGGTCCGTAATCGATAAAGCGAAGATCATGCCGGCGGCGCTGGCTGGAATACTTAAGATTATAATAAGAGGATAACGAACACTGTTGAACAGCGCGGCAAGGACAACCAGGGCCAAAAATACGGCCAGCCCAAGAATCTTAAGGGCGCTCCCGGTGAGGTCCTGCATATATCGGGCTTTGCCTCCATAGGTGATTTCATAGCCGGTGGGCAGCTTGATTCGAGCAATTTCTTTTTTCAGCTCTTGTAAGCTTTTACCCACGCTTGCGTCTTTCACGTCTGCTCTTACTACCACGAGCTTACTTTGGTTTTCCCGCACAATTTCTACCGGCCCTGAGCGGGATTTTACCGTGGCGATGTCTCTAAGCCTGAAACGATGTCCGGATTTGTTCGTGATGATGAGGTTTTCAATGTCTTCTTTGTTCGTGAGTTTAATCTCCGGAATCTTGAGCCGTATTGAATAGAGATCAGTGCCTTCTTGGTAGCGCGTAGCGACCACACCGTGCACAAGCGCTTGGAGTGTGTCGGCAACATCCGCGGCGGTGATGGAGCGGTCTGCCATTCTAGTGCGATCCAGGTGCACGTGGAGCTCAGGTTTTGTCATGTCCATGCCCAGATGTACATTGGTAAGGTATGGGAGGTTTTGAGCTGTTCGCGTTATCTTTGCAGCCAGTTCAAATAGTTTTTCCATGGATCCACCCCTGACTTGAATCTCCAAATCGGACTCACCCATCTTTCGGATACCTTTGATTCTCTGTTTCCGAGCCATGATTTTTCCGCCCGGCGGCGCCGGCTTGGACAACCTTTTCTGCAGCCGTTGGCGATATTGTTCGGTGGTGATGCTTCGTTTATCCCGGGATACAAGCTGAATGTTGATCTGACCTTCATTTGCAACTTCGAAGGTATAGAGCCCCCATACTTTTCCTCCTGTCAATGTGAACGCGCTCTCTACCAGAGGATCATTGATCACTCTCTCTTCTATTCGAGCCAAAAGAGCGTCTGTTTTTTGCACTGATGTTCCTGTGGGAAGCTTGACTTTGACCATGATGCGCCCGTCGTCCAGAACCGGCAGAAACTCACTTTGGACATGGAATGAAATGAAACCGGCCCACAAGGTGATTCCCAAAAAGATTATCAAGACTATCCATCTCAACTTGATGAGGTGACTTACTAGGATCCCATAACCGTTTTGAAACCATCCAAACGCTCGAGTACCGAAAAAAGCTTTCTTCTTTTTTGTACTGTTTTCTTTGTGCTTTGTTTTCTTTTCATTGTGTTTTGTGTTCTTCTTCTTTTTGCGGGACATCAACAGTGAGCCCATCATCGGTACAAAGGTAATCGCAGAGATAGTGCTCATGACCATTATACCGGCTACTACAAGGATTAGCTCACGAAACAAAAGGCTCGTTAGCCCGGAGACCAGAAGATAGGGAGTAAACAGCGCGAGTAGGGTCAGTGTTGAGGCTACTACGGCCGAGGTGACTTGCATTGCCGCCGTGACAAAGGACTGTTTGGAAAAGTCTTGTGTTTCCCGGGTGACACGGGTGATGTTTTCAATAACCACGATGGCGCTGTCCAGTAGTATGCCCAATGCAATGATGATTCCTGCGACGGATAAAAGATTTATGGAAAAATCAAGGGTATGCATTATGGAAAAGCTCGCTATCAGCACGACGGGCAGGGTGATCATCAAAACCATGGTTTGTCGCAGGCTGCCCAGGAACAAGACGGTGACAATGAGCAGGAGAATGGCCGCCTGTATCATTGCTGTTTTGACGCTCGCGAGAGAGGTTTCAACATATTCCGCTTGGCTCTCCAGAAAATCTATCTTGACGTGTTCCGGCATGTTCTCTTTGAGTTTGGATAATCTCCGCTGCAGAGAGGTCTCCACCTCCACCGTGTTTGCGTCAGGTTGTTTATGAACGCTGAATTTGACACATGGGCTGGAATCCAGGCGAGTTACTATACGAATCTCTTCGTGCCCATCCTCCACGTCTGCGACGTCTTTGAGGCGAACCTTTGATGTCCCCTCAACTTTCAGAACTATGTCTTCAATCTCTTGGAGAGACTTCAGCTCCCCCATGGTCCTGATGATTATCTCTCTGTCTTTTGTAGTGAGCCGCCCCGCGAATTTTTCTACGTTGGCGGTCTCCACTGCGGCTTTTATGTCATTCACTGATAGTTGGTAGCGTTCCAGGGTGAGCGGGTCGAGGTTGATTCGGATTTCGCGTAATAGGCCTCCTGTGATATCTCCTCCGGCGACACCGGGGACGGCTATTACACGGTCCAAGAGCCAGTTATCAACCCAATCACGAAGCTCCACCATATCCCATTCGGTGGAACTAATGGCCAACTCTACCACAGGTAAAAGCTGAGGATCGGCCTTGATAATGACCGGAGGATCCATATCCTTTGGGAGCTTTCTTTCGGCCCTGACCATGGCCGCCTGAACATCTTGAAACGCGACATTGACATCCACATCATATCGGAAGTTCACTTGTAGGGTGTAGCCTCCTTCTGTTGAGGAAGACTCCAGATAATCAAGACCCTCGAGAGATGCCATCTCCTTTTCCAGAGCATCGGCGATATGTTCTTCCACCTCTTCGGTAGTGGCGCCCCTCCACCAGATATGAACCTTGATAAGGGGATAAGTGATGGAAGGGAGAAAATCCACAGGGAGCTGCACAAAAGAGGCGACGCCTAGGACAACAAAGGCTGAAACAACGGCCAGGGTGGCCACCTTTCGTTTTACGGCAAATTCAGTTAGTTTCATCTTGTTTGAGTCTCGGCTGGAATAGAAGATGAGTCGCTGTTTCGACGCCTACCCCGGCTTGGGGTTGTGAATTGTTTAGTACTGTTACCTCCTTTACCTTTGCCGCCCGTTTTACTCTTTTCCCCCTGAACCTTGAAGCGGACCTTTTTGGCCGCACCAAGCCCTCCGTGCCCTGAGATTACAACCTTGTCTCCCGGTTGCACCCCTTCTTTGATCTGTATCGACTCTCCAACTTCGAGGCCGGGGGTTACAGGTCGTCGCCTCACATTACCGCCGTTGCCCACCACAAACAAATATGTTTTTTTATCCGATAGTTGTACAACCGCCTTCGACGGCACTACTGTCGCGTTGGGAGCGCTTCTCCCTGCAAGGGTGATGCGGGCGAACATCCCGGGGACCAACTTGATGTCATCTGGTAGTTTTGCTTCTACAATCCGGGTGCCGGTCTTTCTCTCGATCTCCGGAAAAAGCCGGACCACTTCTGCGCGAAAATTTTCTCCGGGATATGCATCAAGGGTTACTTCAACTTTGCTCTTTGGTTTTACATGAAGAGAAACAGTTTCCGGGATGGCGAAACGGAGGAGAAGGCTGGATGGATCATATATCTCCATGAGCACGGATTTTGCCGAGGTGAAATCCCCTTCGTAAGAGTGGACTCTGTAAACGATACCTGAAAAAGGTGCTGTTACGCGATAGTCCCCCAGTTTTTCCGCTGTCTGTGCCAGCTTTGCCCGGGCACTCCCTAGCTGTAGACGTGCCTGATCCAACTCAGCGCCCGGGACGGCGCCTACTTTTACCAGCTTCTCTATTCTCTCCAGCTCTATTTTTGCTATCTCCAACTCTT
>JAABSF010000306.1 GCA_011390535.1 Deltaproteobacteria bacterium
CGGTTGGCCCAGCTACCCGGGAGTGCTGCTATAGGTCATGTCCGCTACTCAACTGCGGGGGAGTCTCGTATTGATGAGGCGCAGCCTTTTGCGGTTGACTGTATTCACGGCTCCATAGCTTTGGCGCATAACGGGAACCTTGTAAACGGCGATGAGCAACGGCTCATGCTGGAGAGTCGCGGATCGATTTTTCGGTCCAGCGCCGACACAGAGGTGATCATTCACCTAATGGCAGGCAGCCAAGCGCCCGACTTTGGAGGTCGACTCGCAGAGGCTTTAAATGGAGTTATGGGCGCTTACAGCATCCTGGCTTTGACGGAGGATAAGATGGCCGCCGTACGTGACCCAATGGGTATTCGCCCGCTGATTTTAGGTCGCCTGGACGGAGCTTATGTTATCGCATCCGAGAGCTCTTCTTTTCGACTTTTGGGCGCCGAAATTGTACGGGATGTAGAACCCGGTGAGATGTTGGTGGTTGATAAAGACGGCCTCCGTAGTTATCACCCATTCCCCGCAAAGCCGAGAAAGTTTTGTGTGTTCGAGCAGGTCTATTTTGCACGGCCTGACTCCATTGTTGAAGGGAGATCCATTTACAGAGACAGAGAGCGGATGGGGCGACGTTTGGCCCAAGAGGCCCACGTTGACGCCGACATTGTCGTGCCGGTGCCGGACAGCGGGATGACCTCGGCTTTGGGGTATTCTTTTGAAAGCGGGATTCCGCTGGCGATGGGGTTGATAAGAAGCCATTATGTCGGCCGAACGTTCATCGAGCCAAGGCAGTCTATTCGCCATTTCGGAGTTAAGCTGAAGCTCTCCGCCGTCACCGGAGTGTTGGAGGGCCGGAAGGTCGTAGTCATTGATGATTCCATTGTGCGAGGCACAACATCCCGCAAGATAGTAAAGATGATCCGCAACGCAGGGGCGAAAGAGGTGCACCTTCGCATATCCTCTCCGCCCACGAGATACCCATGTTACTACGGTATCGACACCCCTCATCGGCGTGAGCTCATCGCGGCTAACCACACAACCGAGGAGATAGCTCGCTACACTACCGCAGACAGCCTTGGTTACCTTAGCCGAGAGGGGCTCATGTGGGCGGTGGGGGATCCTGAGGGAATGCATCACTGTGACGCATGTTTTTCCGGGGCATATCCCATTGAGAAGCAACAGACGCAGAGAAGGAGCCGGCAACTTCGCCTGGTGAGCACTTGATTGGAGTGCCCGGAAGAAGCTTTTATGGGCAAAAGCACTCTACAAAACTTTATCGGAGTCCGAAAAAATGGTCGATTCAAAAAAAACCGCTCAAAACCCTGCAGAAAAAAGCCGCTCTTTTTTTAACGGGCTATCCGAGAAAAAGGCTTTTTGGATTTCAGCCGCCGGTTTGTGGTTTGCCGG
This sequence comes from Deltaproteobacteria bacterium, assembly GCA_011390535.1. GTDB lineage: Bacteria > Myxococcota_A > Polyangia > HGW-17 > SLPX01 > SLPX01. Next base: position 1,396 of record JAABSF010000306.1, read on the forward strand.
GCTGATCGCGGCCGGTGTTTTTGTAGCCGCCGACATTGCATACAACCGCCTGGCGGTCCCTCCCCTGGATGACACGTATATTCATTTTCAGTACGCAAAACAAATAGCGCGCGGGTTTTTCTTCAGGTACTTTGATGGTGATCCCGTCTCCACCGGCGCCACCAGCTTTATCTATCCTGTCTTGCTGGCTCCTTTTTGGAGGCTCGGCTTGAGGGGGACGAGCCTCATCTGGGCGGCCCATTTTCTTAACTTTTTGGGTCTCATGGCCTCTATGACTTTTGTCTACGCAACCTTGCGTAGGGTGTTGCAGCGAGACAACCTGTTTGCGTGGTTGGGCGGGCTGCTGGTGGGGATGAACGGTTGGTATCTGTGGGGGGTGACCTCAGGGATGGCTATCGGGATTACCTCATGTGCACTGGCCGGGGTCTTTTATTCTTTGACTCTATATATTCAAGAAAACCGCAGGTGGCCGCCGGCCGTGGCTGTAGCCTTTCTCTCTGCATCCAGACCCGAAGGTCTGGTGATGAGTTATGCGGTCTTTTTCTTTCTTTGGCTTTACGAGGTGTTTCGCCCGGAGCTCTCAAGCTCACCCTTGAAAGAAAAAGAAGCGAGTGGGGAAGAGGAGAAGACGAAAGAAGCACAAAGGGAAGGGGGAATAAAAAAAGAAGCGAGTGGGGAAGAGGAGAAGACGAAAGAAGCGAGTGGGAAAGAAAGTGGCGAAGGAGAGATGAGTCAGCCGGCTTCTGCTGCCGGAGCCGGGTTTTTGGGCACCACAAAGAGCTGGGTGCTTCTTGGCTGGAGGGGGGCGGTTTCCATGGGGTGGCCTCTCTGGGTGGGGTTGGGAGTGGGCACTCTGCCTACATTTATTATGATGGCGGCCTCGGGGCACACCACAACCAATGGGATGCTTGTAAAATCACATTTTGCCATAGACATGGATTGGGTTCGATATATCTGGGAGACAGGGCGAACAATTGCAGCGGTGCCGGGGCGGCTCCTCTGGTCGCCCAGCAGCGTTTTTCACGGCCTCATGTCCATCGCCGTGTTGTTGGGGATCGCCTCGCTCCTGAGTGGAAAGCTCCGTGATCGTGAGGGCCGGCGGAACAGCGCCTTCGGCATGGCGGTTGTGGGGGCGTTCGTTTCCATCTTGGCTTTTTACGGGTTCTTGATGGAGCACATTGAGCATCACAACAGGTATTACATGCCGTATCAGCCCTTGGTGGTGCTCACCTTGGTAATCGGCTTGGACACCTTGAGCAACCTTTTTAAAGAAAAGCTCAGGCCTGCCGTTAGACGCTCTGCGGTGGTTTTGTTGTTGATCATAGGTGTTGGGAGCGTGGGTGAATGGTCACGTATTTATGCACACAACTGCAGCGATATCGCCGGGACTTATTTGCCCATGTCCAAGTGGATGCGAGAAAATATCCCCGAAGATGTTTCTGTGGCGGTCCACGACGCCGGCGCGCTCCCTTATCTGGGAGGGCGGAAATGCCACGACATAATCGGCCTGGTCTCCAATGAGTTCAGGGTCCCGGGCGGCGGAAGATCAGACGCTGTGGCGTGGGAGGGCATGGAGCGGCTGAGGCCTGGTTACATGATAATCTATCCACGTTTTTTTCCCCAATTATCCAGGTTGCCGGTTTTCAAGAAGGTGCATTCGGTGCGTATCCCAAGGGTCACCATCGCCGGCGGTCCGGAGAAAGTGGCATACGAAATTTTATGGGACAAACTCACCCCAGCCTCCCGACCGCTTGGCGCTCCGGCTAAGGATGAACAGCGATGGAGCCTCGTGGATGTCGTAGACCCGGGCGACATCGTAAATGAAAAAGAGCATTCGTACAGAGTCGATCACGGCCGGGTTCGCGGAGCCGCCCGTTTTCGTTTGCACGTTTTCAGGGTGCACGGCGGCTATTTGATCGATGGAGCGCGGGTGTTTGCCGGCGAAGAGACTTTCAGCGTGGGGCCCTTAGACACCTCTCGTTCTCTGCTCCTGGGGGTGCGCACCCTCATGAATGAAAAAATCCGGCTCAAGGTGTCGATAGACGGTAAACCCCTCGAAGGCTATTGGGATTTGGGCCGAACCTACGATAGAAGCGCAAGTGAGGCATATCTGGAGATTGGTGCAGATAAGTTAAAATCCAAAAGGCCCGAGATAACCATTGAGCCTCTGGATGGTAAGGATTTTGCTGCATTTCATTATTTTGCGTTACAACCAAGGTGACGGTGAACGAAATTAAAGTGAGTTCGAATGAGCTTGGACTGAGTCAGCCCTAAGTTGAAATGAGCTTGGGTTAAGTTTGAAGTGATTTGAAGTGATTTGAAATGAGCTTGAAGTGAGTTGAGAAGAAGGGCCTCGAAAAAAGTCATGGAACGTGGGCGGAGCAAAGAAGAAGAATCCGAAAGTGAACAAAAACCTATTCCACAACGGATTCTCCCTTGGTGGGTTCTTGTTTTCTTTGCCATGCTGGGGTTGGCCGGGGGAGTTTTCTGTCTCACCTTGCTAAGAAAAAGCTTTTATGAGAGCCGCGGGGGCCTCCAGGTAAAGTTGATACAGCACACCACAGAGTCGCCACGCCTTGATCCCACCCCTAACGTTTTTGAGGGTGATCTGCCGGCCGATACAACCAAGGTTCTCTACAATGGGTGGGTTTGGATCCCGAAGACAGGTAAGTATGTTTTCGCCGTGCACCTGCGAGGGAAGGTGCAGCTAAGCATAGACAATAAAGTCTTGATCCGTCATGAGACCAGGGGCCGTAGAGTGGGAGGGCACCGCAACCCCCTCACTCACGTTAGAGATCTAAGGAAAAATCAGATCCTTGTTCAGCGAGGGTGGCGCTCATTAACGCTCTCATATAAGCCTCCCCGGGATGCAGGCCCGGGGCTTCGGCTTTTGTGGCAGCCCCCCGGCAGGAGGGGCGATCCCGAGTACATCGATCCCTCCTTTTTAAGCGCGTCGGTGGAGCGGCCTCAAAGCTCCGGACCCGACGGGCCGCCCCTCAGTGACGCGCTGTTGGCCACGGCGGTTTT
>JAABSF010000307.1 GCA_011390535.1 Deltaproteobacteria bacterium
TGGGGACGACGCTGCTGGCCTATGAGAGTAAAGAACGTTTTCCATATTCTACAAAGTACTCGGTTACGATCCCCAAGGGAGCAAACTCCGCGATTGGTGGGGAATTGAAATTGGCGAAGTCTTTCGAGTTTGAAACTCCGAGGACAGAGCTTGTGTCAATGTTGCCGGGTAGAAGCTCCACACACGCCAAGCCTGAGAGTCCCATAGTGTTGGTTTTCAACCAGGATGTGGATCCGAAAGAAGTGGCGGCCCATACCGTGGTAGTGTCCAGCGGCGGTAAAGAGTTGGATCTGCAGATTATTGAACCGGCCGGGTGGAAGAGCCTGCCTGTGTTTGGTGATTTATGGGAAAACTGGGACAAAAAGAGAACAGTAGTCCTGAAACCCAGAAGTTCAATGCAAAAAAATACCAGTTATTCCGTGAAGATCAGGGCAGGGCTTGGTTCGCTGGAAGGTCCCTTGAAAACAGAGAATATGCAATATGCGGGTTTCCGTACTTACGGCCCCCTCAAGGTTGATTGTGTCGGGTGCTATTGGAACTGTAAGGCTTGTCCCCACAAAGCTGTTCCCAGCATAAGGTTTTCAAATGGTATCAGGACATCAGATGACAAACTCGAGAATTTTATCAGTTTGACTCCCAGCGTTTCAGATTTGAGTTTGGAGGCTCGTGGCGCTCATGTGTATTTGCGTGGGGAATTTCAGCCGGCGACTACTTATAAGATTAAGGTCAAACCGGGGCTTTCAGACATATACAGCCAGGAAATGAAAGGAGCCTTCAAAGGGACTATCCAGATAAAGGACGCGAAGCCCAGCCTCTTGATGCCTGCACACCAAGAGGCGGTTTTGGAAGCTCAAAATAATCGGGAGCTCGCGCTCCGTTCCATCAACGTCAAAAGTGGCACTGTGACCATGGTGGAGGTTACACCGGAGAATATGGGTGAAGCTTTCCGTGTAATGCAGGGATACTATTATCAGTATCGCAAAACCGGTAAAGCCGCCAAGATTCCAGGCCGACGGGTAAAATTCAAGCGACGTTTCAACAGAGCACGTAACAAATACAAGACATCCATGTTACCTATGGATCGGATTTTGCGCGGCGGCTCCGGTGCGGTGTTTGTGGAGATACATAGTTCGGATCTCAAGATTCGTAGGTGGTCAAATCCTTATCGCTGGTTGTTGGTGCAGGTTACGGATACGGGTTTATTGGCCCGTTATGACTTGGACAAAATAGCAGTTTTGTCCACAGGGCTGACCTCCGGCAAACCCAAAAGGGGTGTTGATCTTGCGATTTATCGCCGAAAAGCGAGGCCTGCTTCCAATAAGAAGAGCGCCGTCTGGGAGAAGGTTTGGACGGGCAAGACGGATGAGAAAGGAAGGGCCGAGGTGCCTGGTATTCGAAAACTCAAAGGGGTGGGGCCTTATGTACTCGCCGCAAATAAGGGCAAAGACAGGGCGTTTTTGCAACTTAATGGTCGTGGGGAGGATAACAATTTCATTGGGGGGTATTCTCATTGGGGTTCCGTGCCTTATGAGCGGTTGTTACGTTCGCATGTTTTTACCGATAGAGACCCTTATCGTCCTGGAGACACAGTTCACATAGCGGGAATTCTGCGCAGCGTCGCCAACGGCCCGGTGCAAGATACAAAGATGGTTAACGGCGAGCTCAAGATAAGCTACATCATTCGTGGACCGCGCGGGCGAAAGATGCAGGAGGGTGAAACCGAGGTTGATGAAGATGGGGTGTTTCAGATTGATTTCAAGAGCAAACCGGAGGAGTCGGTGGGGCGCTACAGCCTTACGGCGACGGTCAAGGGTGGTCGAAATATACCCAATCCCAGCTCGTTTTATCACTACTTCCAGATCTTGGAGTATCGGGCGCCGGAGTACAAAGTCGGTGTGTCTCTTCGTGGGGAGCCATACTTCTATGGAGATAAACTGAAGGCGACGATTGGGGCCGATTATACATTTGGTGCACCCATGGCTGACGCGGATGCCCGTTGGACTCTCAGGAGGGCTGCGGGGAGTTTCAGCCCTCCAGGGCACGATCAGTTTACATTTGGCGTGAGACCGCCGATTCATTGGTCTTGGCGATACTCGCGTGGCCGCAGGGGCGGGCGGTATGGGGGAGCTTTTACATCCCAAGGCTCAGCCGGGGAGATTGTCGCCAAAGGTGAAGGCACATTGGATGCGGAAGGTAAATTGTCGATAGAAAAGGTTTTGAACCGGGGAGAGGGGGAAAAACGCCTCTTGTCTACCGGCAGCTTCACTTTAGAGGCTCAGGTCTTTGATGTAAACCGGCAGTCTATCGCCAACCGTGAGACGGCTGTTGTGCATCCGGCGGCAATCTATGTCGGTTTGCGAACAAAAAAGAGAATTCTGAAAGCTGATGAATCTTTTCAAATACAAGGGGTTGCTGTGGATCTGAATGGAAAGAGGGCTGAAGGGCGGCGGATTGAGATTCGTGCCATGCAAAGTGTCACAAAGCGCAAAATGGTGAAAAAGGGCAAGTATTGGTCCTATGAGTACGAGACAGATCGAAAAGAAATTACTCGTTGTGGTTTTACATCTTCCAATGACGTTGAAAGTTGCCGGATGAAACTTGCCAAGCCCGGATACTATGAGTTGGACGCAGAGACAACAGACGCCCAAGGGAGAAAGACTCTTACTCGAAGAGGTATATATGTAGCCGGCAAATCATTCATTCCTTGGAAACAAGACAACATGAACCGCATTGAGCTGGTCTCCGACAAAAAGAATTACTCTGTCGGGGATCGGGCGCAGATATTGATTAAAAACCCCTTTCGGCGAGCTCTTGGGATACTTGCGGTGGAGCACAACGGTATTGTGGAACATCGATATTTAGAGTTGAACAGCTCTACGCATGTAGAAAATATAGAGCTGACAAAAGAGCAAATACCGAACGCTTTGGTTTCTGTCTCTCTTGTGAGGGGGCGTGTCAAAGCCGGGAAAGGTTCACCCGAAAACGATCCGGGCAGGCCGCTATTTGCTTCAGGCCGTATAAAGCTTCCTATTTCGATCGATTCTCGGAAAATCAATGTATCTGTGAAGCCGGACAGAGAGCAAATCCGCCCGGGTGAAGCGTTTCGACTGTCATTGAAAACAACCGATCACAAGGGTCGTGCGGTTCCATCCAGGGTTGCCGTGATGTTGGTCGATGAAGGTGTGTTGAGTCTGCTCGGGTTCAAGACGCCTGATCCTTTAAAGATATTTTACCCGGAGGCTGGCCCTGCCACCTTGTTGCAGGCCATACGAGCCAAATTGTTGAAAAAGTTGAGTAAACGTTCGGCTGCAGTCAAAGTTAAGAAGAAGTTTGAAACACTTGATGACAAGTCGCAAGATGCTCCTGCGGGCAGTGCAAGAAGGAGCAGAGCCGCGGGTAAAGCCGCTCCGGCTGAAGCTTCTGCAGTTGGAGGATTGATAGATCAAACCCAAGCTGTGTCTTTATCACGAGTAGCAGATGAGCAGAGAGGGGGAGCTGATCGTGCCGGTAAACAACCCGTATTTAAAACTCGCACAAAGTTTGCCACAACCGCTTATTTCAATCATCAAGTCAAGACCGATGAAGAGGGCAAGGCTCAGCTTAAAATAGACATGCCCGAAAATCTCACGGCATTCAGGATAATGGTCGTGGCTATGGACCGTAAGACTCCACATCGTTACGGCAAAGGGGAATCGCGAATCAAGATACGCAAAAAACTCCTGCTTCGGCCCGCGCTGCCCCGCTTCGCCAACTTTGGTGATCGCTTCGATGCAGCAGTAGTCATAAACAATGAGACAGGACGTGACGACGAGGTTACCGTGAAGATAGAGGGCACCGGGCTGCATTTCCTGGGGGAGACTACAAAGCAGATCACCGTACCGGATGGCAGAGCGCGTGAGGTGAGTTTTCGCGTGGCTCCTACAAGACCTGGGATGGCTCGCTTTCGGTTTTCAGCCTTAGCCGGTAAGCACACCGATTCTGTGGCTCCTCCTCCGCTTTCCGTTAACATTCCGGCTACTAGTGAGGCGTTTGCCACTTACGGCACTACTGAAAAATCAGTCGCACAACCGGTGGAGCCGCCTAAAAACGCTTTGCCACAATTCGGTGGGCTGAATATATCGTTGAGCTCCACTGCACTCACGGGGCTTCAAGATGCGGTGGAATATCTGGTGGAGTATCCATACAATTGTGCTGAGCAGAATGCCAGCAGGCTGGTTCCAATATTTGCGCTGGGCGACATCTTGAACGAGTTCTCGATAGGAAAGATTTCCGATGGCGAAAAACAGCGTTTACTGGCTAAAAAGGGGATCCGGACCCTTCTTTCGCTGCAACGTTATGATGGCGGATTTGCCTTTTGGCCCGGTAGTTATCGGTCATCGCCTTATGTGAGCGTTTATGTTACGTGGGCT
>JAABSF010000308.1 GCA_011390535.1 Deltaproteobacteria bacterium
GATCTCGACGATCCATTCAAGGAGCATAAACGCAGAGAGGTGGAAGTAGCGCGTGAAGCTTTGTCCGGCATGACCATCAAGAGCGATGATATGTCCTTGATGGAGCTGGCCGTTTTGGGAAACACGGTGGACTACTTCAAGACACCGGAGAGGGTCAGACGTGAGCTGGCCGTTCCTGTGGATTTCGGGATCGACCACCGAGCTGTTTTTTTGGAAAAGCTATACAAGCTCTCTTCTGCTGATAAAGCCAAGTATAAGAATGGGCAAAAAACCGAGGGCACTGAGGAGATCGCTGAGGAGATCGTTGAGGAGATCGGTGGCGCTCTCCATACCGGGAGCGGCGAAACGCGTCAGGGAAGTGAGCTCTTATATCTGGCCGATAATGCTGCGGAGTTGATGTTTGATATCCCGTGTCTCATGCACTGGCACGAAAAAGGTGTGAAGGTTGTGTTGGTGCTTAAGGGCGGACCGGTACAAAACGATGCTACCCTGAAAGACTTAGAGGCGTTGGATTTTATGGAGCTTCCTTTCGAGGTGGTGGATAACGGGACAGATGGTGTCGGGACTCCTTTGGACGAATGTTCGGAGGTTTTTCGAGATAGATTTGAGAGTGCCGGTTTAATTTTGGCAAAGGGTATGGCTAACTTCGAGAGTTTGCGCGCTGAGAAGACTCCGGATATTCTGTTTTTATTGTTGGCTAAATGCCCTGTAAATGCAAGGTTCTTGGGCGTGAATGAAGGCCGGGCGGCGGCACTTTTTCGATCCGGAGTTGAAAAAAACAACTCAGTTTAAAAACGGCTCGGCCCGTTATTGTTTGTGGCTTTATAATGGCCGATAAAGGTTCTGTGTTTCGTCTGATAAACTCAGCTCCGGCAAATGGATGATGTGGTGCTAAAGATAACCGGCGGTACATTTTGCGGCAGAAATCTGCACTCACCAAAAGGTTTGGAGACACGGCCGACTGCAGCCAGAATAAGACAGAGTATCTTTGATATTTTGATAAATTCCACAAAAGGGTTCCCTGCGCTATTATCCGCCCGAGTGCTGGATATGTATGCAGGAACCGGGGCTATGGGTTTTGAGGCGCTGAGTCGAGGGGCGGGTGAGGTTGTCTTTGTTGATTCGAGCAGACGAGCCGCGCGGAGCATAAAGCAAAATATCCAGGAGCTTAAAGTTTCTGATTTTTGTGAGGTTTTGTCTTGTGGAGTTTTTGATGCGCTCCAAAATATGGAGGCGAGAGGAGAAGTTTTTGATTTTGTATTTATGGATCCTCCATATGCTGCTCACAAAAAAAGGCTTTTGACCATAGAGAGATTGTTGAATATGTCGATTCTGAGTCCCGGCGCATGTGTGATTGTAGAGGGGCCGAGTAAATCCCATGGCGGATTAAAGAGAGACGAGTACTGTTTAAACGATGATTTTCCGCAACTTGACGAGGTTTGTGTTCGCAAGTGGGGAGACACGAAAGTGAGGTTTTTTTTGTATGTGTAAAAAAGTGGCCATATATCCCGGTTCTTTTGATCCTATTACCAACGGCCATGTCGACCTTATAAAGAGGGGGCTTGCCCTGTTTGAAGGAGAGTTGATAGTCGCTGTAGCAAAGAATCCCAGGAAGGCGACGCTTTTTACCGCAGAAGAGAGGACGAAACTGATCCGTGATGCGGTAGGAGATCATTCCAGATTGACGGTGACCTCTTTTTCAGGGCTGCTTGTGGATCACGCGCGGTCAGTGGGTGCCAAGACTCTTTTAAGAGGGATGAGGGCTTTGGCCGATTTTGAATATGAGTTTCAGTTTGCTCATATGAACAGAAGGTTGGCGCCGGAGATAGATACGGTTTTTATGATCACCTCGGCGGAAAACTTTTATGTCTCTTCTTCTCTGGCAAAGGAGGTGGCGACTTTCGGTGGGGATGTGAGTGGGTTGGTGCCATCTAATGTTGTGGATGCGTTGCGCAAAAAGTTTACGGAAAAGAGAAAGAAATCCTGATTTATAGAGATCAATCAGTTTGTTTTCATCAAAGGAGTGCTGGTTTGGAACTCAGAAGTATCAAATGGGGAAGTCCACTTTTATCCGATATCGCTCAAAAGATCACACCCTCGGCCACGTTGGCTCTCTCGGCACGCGCGAAAGAGATGGCCGCTCAAGGGCATGATGTCATCGATTTAACTGTTGGACAGCCTGATTTTAATACACCGGCGCCGATTGTGGAGGCGGCTTTTCGTAAGGTCAGAGAAGGCGCCACAGGTTATACTCCCACCCCTGGGACAACTGAGCTGAGAGAAGCGGTCGCTCGTGTGTTCGGGGACGACTATGGGCTGAAGGTGTCACCTGAAAACGTCATTGTTTCGCCGGGCGCCAAATACAGCTTAACCATAGCCATGCAGGCCCTTTTGGGGCCGGGTGATAAAGTGATTATACCTGCTCCCTATTGGGTATCATACCCGAAAATGGCGGCCATGGCGGGAGCGGAGTCCGTGATCCTTGAGACAACTATGGAAGATAATTTTCGTCTCACGGCAGAGTCGCTGGAAGAAGCGTTGGATGACAACGTTAAAATGTTGGTCTTGAATAACCCGTCCAACCCCACCGGGGTTGGTTACAATAGGCGGGATCTGGAAAAAATCGCCTCTGTGCTTTCAGAATATCCGCGAGTTTGGGTCCTGTGCGACGATATCTACCGTAAGCTTGTATATGGAAGCTTTAAGCACTTAAGCTTCGCCGAAGTGGAACCCGACATTTCAAGCCGATGTGTGTTTGTCGACGGAGTCTCAAAGGCGTATGCCATGACAGGGTGGAGAATTGGTTTCACCGTTGGTCCCAAGGAGTTGGTAGGGGCCATGACCAGGTTGCAGGGGCATTCCACATCTTGTCCGGCTGCTGTTTCTCAAGCAGCCGCCCTGGAAGCCCTGACAGGTGATCAGGGTTGTGTTCAAGATATGTTGAACGCTTTTACCAGTCGCAGAGAGAAGATGCTCCAGCGGTTTTCTACTATTGAAAAGATTGAGGTGATTCCCCCGGATGGTGCTTTTTATGTTTTTGCTAATGTGGAGCGCATCATCGGAATGAAGCGTCCCGATGGGAGCGTCATTAGTGATGATACAGAGCTTGGCGACTATTTCTTGGAAGATGCACATGTGGCAGGGGTCCCCGGCAGCGCTTTTGGCTCTCCAGGTCATTTACGGTTCAGTTATGCAGCTTCGGAGAGCCGGATCATGGAGGCCTTGGATCGTATCCAGGTCTCTTTGAATAAACTGGATTGAATAAGACGAGATGTCCAAGGCGAGAGATGTCCAAGGCGAGAGATGACTATCCGATCCTGGAGTATCCGGGTAAAGGGCCGGCGGTTATTGAACCCAGCTTAATTTATGGGGGCAAGAAGAGGATCCCCAGCCGCTGTGTTATCACTTTTTTTAAAGATGTGGTCGATGAGCTGAAGAGCGCCGGCAGGATATCTTTGATATACAAACTCAAGGGTGAGGGGGATCCTATAGAGGTTTTCCGCCTGGGAGGAAAAGGTGAATCTCTAGCCGCAACGGGAAATTTGTCCGAAAACGAGTTGGTGGACGAATGTACAGGCGCGGGCAAACACCCTCGTGGAAACGGGGACCATGGAAACGGGGGCGGAGCCGTTGACAAAGGTATGACTGATGAAGATGTCGCCCTGGTTTTTCCCGGTATCGGAGCGCCCTTTGCGGCGTGCACTCTGGAAGAGTTGATCTGCCTTGGGGCGGATAAGTTCATTTGCTGTGGTGGGGCCGGAGTGCTCAACGTTCATGTAGAGCCGGGAACAATCATTGTTCCTACAAAAGCCCTGCGGGATGAGGGAACCTCATATCACTATCAAGAAACCGGACGCTACAGTGAACCTTCATATGAAGCGTTGGTAGCCATTGAAAAAACCCTCTCAGCGCATAGGGTTTCATTTATCAAGGGCAAGACCTGGACAACGGACGCGGTGTTCCGCGAGACCGCTGAGATGGTAAAAAAGAGGAGAGCGGAGGGTTGCTTGACGGTAGAGATGGAGGCGGCGGCCCTTTTTGCCGTAGCCCGTTTCAGGGGAGTTGTTTTGGGGCAAATCTTATATGGTGGTGATGATGTCTCCGGTGTCGAGTGGGACACCCGAGGGTGGATGGGCCTCTCCTCTGTAAGGTCACAGCTCATCAGAATGTCGGTTGAAGCGGTAAAAAAGGTGTCAAAGGTTAGCAATTAAGCTTTTTTGTTGCGCGGGTAATTGAGTAAATGAGGGATCGGCCGAGCACTGGGTCTCCGCAGGGTCTAAGGTTTCGCACGGGGATGAATTCGAAGGAGCGAGGGCGGTGAGGTGCCTGACGAGCAAGGAGCGAAGAGGGCGAATGCTGGTTAGCCTTCAACCGATGAGCGACGCAGGACGTCAGGATGGA
>JAABSF010000309.1 GCA_011390535.1 Deltaproteobacteria bacterium
CTCCGGAAGCAAATATTATTATGGATCGGATCTGAAAAATGTCAGTATCTCGGCTTCCATAAAAAATGAGATTCAAACACCATATCAGAAAGATTAAAAAGCCTTACTTGACACCAGCGCTCCTTCGTGGAAGTTTTCCGGTTAAAAAAAACCATGGAGTTAATAATGATTGAAAAAATAAAAGGTATGGCAGTTTCAAAAGGCATGAAGATGATGAGCGATCCCAGAGTAATGAAAATGATGAGTGATCCCCGCCTCATGAATCTCATGATGAAAGCGTTCGAGCTTCAATCAAAGGTCTCATCTGCAGCATCAGACACTTCCAAAGTTCTGGCTGATCATCTTAATCTCGCGAGCCAAGAGACTATCCAAGAGTTGAAAGATGAGATCCTCGATCTAAGAGAACGCATTGAAAACCTGGAACAGAAAACAGAATAGACACTAAGAGCAGATACTAAGTCCTCTCCCAGAACCTATCATGGACTTTGGACTTTGATTGTGGGCGGTGAAGCCTCTCAGTAGCGCTTCACTTTGATGTGGATCCTCAGATAGAGATTGTGAACCCCCAATCCGCGAAGAGCTAGATTCAATACAGAGCCATTGGGCACCCCTGGAGGTATTGTGATCCGGACCGTTCTTCTCTCCTCTTGCAAGCCGGTTTCATCGCACTCTTGGCAGATGCCTCCCCAAACATGTCCGACTCCCTTACACCTCGGACAAGGCCAAAATACCGGCAGCTCCACAAAATATACACCTCCCCTCCAAGCTTCTTCTTCACTCAACTCCAGAGCCATATCCAGAGGTCTAATTTCCCTCTCAGGAACGGAGTGCCTCAAAAAAGAACCTAAAACATTTTCAAAAATATCCTCAAACACCCGACTTGCTGAACGCATCCCTTTGAAATATCTCTCCCTTTGGGGGATAAGCTGTTCAATAATATTTCGGCGACGAGTCGAACCATAATGTACCGGCGGTTTTTGGACCGGAAGATCATTTGGGGATCCGTGGTTAAGGCCTCGGTCATATGAAGCCCGCTTAACCGGATCGGACAGCGTCTTGTATGCCTCGATGATCTCTTGAAAAAACCGCTTTGATCCCGGCCCGGCTCTATCAGGATGATACTTCAGCGCCAACTCTCTAAAAGCATCTTTGACCCCCTCGGCACATTCATTCCGAGATACCCCCAAAACCAAATAGTAATTCCGCGTCGGCATGTTGATTACACCTCCATTTTATGGCTCCCACTCTCAAAACACACACCGTTTTCTATATTGTAAAATGTAATCGCTATCAGACAAGCGTCAAGCCGACAGGTCAACATACAAAAGGGACTCGGTCCTGATACAAAAGGGACTCGGTCCTGCGATCTTATTCTTGGGTCAGGCCTTTGGGCTCTGCAATGACCGATGCAACCCTTTTCCAGACTCCGCGGAACCGCTCTTCATCAAAACGTGAACCCGAAGGCAACCAATCGCTCAATTTCTTCCCTCCGGCCATGCGGAACTGCCCTACAACGTCGAGATGATCCCCCACAACGACATCCAGAAGTTCGCCATAAAGCTGGCTTTGGGCCGGAACAACCGCATCATTGGTCATGGAGTTAAAAGGAAAAGGAAATTTTTCTATCAATTCATTTTCGTATTCTTCCACTACGGCCGGGTAGGGATAATGCCTATGTTGTCGCCCCACAAGCTTATGCATCAAACCGTAAAGCACGCACAATACAGCTCGTGTTGGAGAGAGGAAGTCACGAAACGGCTGAGCAAATGGCGGCGGTGATGATGTGACGATGCTTGTGTAACGCACATCTGTTCGCTTCACCACGGCGGCGTTAAATAAATGCATCCCCTCAGGGGTAAGCTGTACGATGGCGCCCTGATCAGAGGAGACCTCGTTTATAAACACCCAGAGTGGATCTTGTTCTTCCATGGTTATGTGATGAAACAACTTTTTCGCCAGAGCGTCCAGGAAGGTATTATCCAGTCCAAGAAAATCGTCCAACTCAGTCAAACGGCTCAACACTTTCGCTACAAGGTAGATACTTCGCCGCCCGGTGGAAGTAGTCGCCAACAGGGTCAGCACTTGAAGAATCTGCCGCCCTTGAACCGTGGTAAAAAAACCCGCCAACGGAGTTCCATAGTGAGGAGTCGAGATAGAAACCGAATTCAAAACTCTCTCTGCAATCAACTCTTCCTCTTCACCGGCACGAAGCCTGACGCCCGGGCTTAATAAAAGGCGTATGTCCAGCCCTCCTGTGGAGTGACCGACTAAATGAATTTCATCAGCTTCCAGCCCACCCGTCTCAACTATTGTCTGCAATAGGCGATCAGCTCGTCGGGTAATCGACCCCGTAGGCTGTGTCATGCATTCAATAATCTCACAATCTTTTCCAAGACGCCCCAACGCGTCCGCCAAGATCTCGCTCACTCGCTGGAAGTAATTTAAAGAACCGAGAGATTTAAAGCCGAAAAACCCTGGAACCAAATATATCAGACACTTATTCATTTTCACCACCCACCAGCTTGGATCCGGCTCTCAATCGGCGTACCACGCTGGTCCGGCCCAGGGTCTCTAAAATCTGAAAGAGCCCCGGCCCCTTTATCTGACCGGTTACCGCAGAACGAACCCCGTTTATAAGCAAGCCGGGCTTAATATCCATATCATCGCATAGAGCCCGAAGCTCTTGTTCGGTTGTCTCCAAGTTAAACTCTTCAAGTTTTTCGTACCGCTCCGCAAGAAGATTGAAGCCTTTTTCCAACACCGGGTCCTTTTGGATTCTCTTCATTGCTTTTTGGGTGATCGGATAATCATCCGTGAAATAAGCCGCACCCTGCTCGGTGAAATCCTCTAAAATGTGATATCTCTCTCTTATCAGATCCACCGTATTCAAGAACCACTCTTTCTCCTCGTGATCCCATCGCGGATTCCATAAATCTCTTTCTTCCAACCACTTTTTTACATGTGGAAAGAGTGACTCCACCGGCATGGAACGTAAATGCGCCCCGTTAATCACTAGCGCTTTAGGGTCGGTGATGAACTTAGGGTCTCCTTTTCGATAATTAAATATCGAGTTGGATTTACTGATCCGTTCGATGCAAAAAGCTTCAATGAGGTCTTCAGGGGTTTCGTAAATCTCCCGGTCGTCACCCGCCGACCATCCGAGGAGAGCCAAAAAATTACAAAAAGCCCAAGGCAGGAACCCATGCTTCCTGTAAAACTCAACTGCTACAACCTCTCCATGACGCCTCTTGGAGATCTTGGCTTTACTGGGGTCGAGGGTCAGAGCCATGTGAGCGAAAAGGGGAACTTCCCAGCCAAGAGCTTCGTATATCAGAACCTGTTTCGGCGTATTTGTAAGCCCATCCGCCCCCCTTATAATGTGTGAAATCCTGTCTCGATGATCATCAATCACGTTGGCGAGATTATAAAGCGGCACACCGTTCGTCCTAACGATTACAAAATCATCTATGTCAACCAAAGCCACTTCGATGTGACCAAACACCAAATCGTCAAAGGAAACAGATTCTTTCCCCTCGCGATTCACTCGCAAACGCACTACAAAAGGCTCCCCATTTTGGGCTCTCTTGTTGGACTCATCGAGGGAAATCGAGGCACATTTCCCATCATACATGTATGTATCTTTTCTCCCTTGTGCCTCTTCACGTTTTGCCGCCAGCTCCTCTTTAGTGCAAAAACAACGATACGCAACTCCGCTCTGAACCATTTGCTCAGCCCGTGCCTTGTGCTCTTCCAGGTATTCAGATTGATTATATGGCCCCACATCTGGATGGATCCCCATCCAATCAAGCCCCTCTATTATGGCTTTTGATGACTCATCCGTGGATCTTTCGGTGTCTGTATCTTCTATCCGAAGGACTAACTTTCCTCCGTTCTTGCGTGCAAAAAGCCAATTATATAAAGCTGTTCTGGCCCCTCCTATATGAAGAAACCCTGTTGGGGAAGGAGCGAATCTCACCCTGATGTCAGACATGGCCTATGCCTCCTTAGATAGCTGTGCGTCCACATTGTTCATTCCTGTGGAGATGAAATATATTCCGTGGAAGTGGATAAAAAAACGGGATAAACTGCGGATAATTCCATTTAAAAATAACCCGCACAACCTGCCGAAGAGTCGAAACGCGAATAAAGCGGGATACTGAAACGAGACAATTCTCAAGCTCTACTTGCTGCCCCGCTTAAGAATCCTGAACTCTACCCGTCGATTCCTCCGTCGATTCCTAGAAGAAAAGTTGGGCACCAGAGGCTTACTCTGCCCGTAACCTTTGGCTTCTAATCGATCAGGATCTACACCTTTTTCGACAAGGTAATCACGAACTGATTCAGCACGGCGTTGAGAGAGCTTGCGATTATAAGAGGCCCTACCCCGATTGTCGG